>NZ_JBDJKU010000028.1:0-52591 GCF_039673015.1 Stenotrophomonas sp. TWI1409 | reverse complement strand
AGTGTCCGCATCAGTTGGTTGGGGGTTTCTTCCTCGCTGGCTGTACTCCCCTTCCGCCCCCCGCGTGCCACGCACGACTCTACTCAGAACAACGAACCCTGCGGCGAATCCTTCTTCGGCGGCAGCGGCTTCAGGAACCGGCTGCAATCCAGCTTCGGCCAATGGCTGTTCTGCGCATTGAAGCCCAGACGTTTGCGCGCCAGCTTGAAGCGGTTGTTCAACAGATCGGCATACACGCCCTGGCCCCGCATGCGCGTGCCGAACTGGCTGTCGTAGTCCTTGCCGCCGCGCAGCTGCTGGATGGTACTCATCACATGTGCGGCGCGATCTGGATGATGGGTGTCCAGCCACTCGCGGAACAGCGGTGCCACTTCCAGCGGCAGGCGCAGCAGCACATAACCGGCGGTGCTGGCACCGGCATCGTGTGCAGCCTCCAGCACCGCTTCCAGCTCGCTGTCGTTGATCCACGGAATCACCGGCGCCACCATCACGCCAACGGGAATGCCGGCCTCATGTAGTCGCTTCATCGCGCGCAGCCGCGCATGCGGTGCAGACGCGCGTGGCTCCAGCTTTGCGGAAAGATGCGGGTCCAGCGAGGTCACCGAGAAGTGCACGCTGACCAGGTTCTCCGCCGCCAGCGGTGCAAGCAGGTCGATATCGCGCTCGACCAGTGCGTTCTTGGTGATCAGCGAGAAAGGATGCTTGGTCTCCAGCATCACTTCGATCAGCTGGCGGGTGAGTTTGAACTTGCGCTCGATCGGCTGGTACGCGTCGGTGTTGATGCCCAGCGCGATCGGCTGCGGCACGTAGCCCGGCTTCGACAGCTCCTTGCGCAGCAGCTGCGGCGCATTGGTCTTGGCGAACAGCTTGGTTTCGAAATCCAGGCCCGGCGACAGGTTCAGATAGGCATGCGAGGGGCGTGCAAAGCAGTATGAGCATCCATGCTCGCAGCCGCGATACGGATTGACCGACTGGCTGAAGCCGACGTCCGGCGAGGTGTTGCGGGTGATGATGCTGCGCGCGGTTTCGGCACGCACTTCGGTACGCAGGCGCGGGGCAAGGAACTCCTCGCTCTCGTCGACCGCCCAGCCGTCGTCCACCGCCTCGCTGACAGTGCTTTCAAAGCGCCCGGCAAGGTGGGACGTGGAACCTCGGCCCTTGATCGCAATACCCATTGCGGCAGGGTACGTCGTGGTTGTCTCAATGGCTGCGACGGCCGCCTGAAGGGTTCAGCGCCACCCGTAGAGTCGAGCCGTGCTCGACTCCCACCCAGGGTGGCCCAAGACCGAAGTCGAGCAGGGCTCGACGCTACAGGGGAGGGATCAGAGCAGCGCCAGGTACCCGCGCACCGTGGCGTCCAGCCCGTCGTACAGCGCCTCACCGATCAGCGCGTGGCCGATCGACACCTCCAGCACGTCCGGCACGTTGGCCAGGAAATCGCGCAGGTTGTCCTGCGACAGATCGTGGCCGGCGTTCACGCCCAGGCCAACGGCCTGTGCACGGCGTGCGGCAGTGGCGAACAGCGCCAGCATCGCGTCAGCATCACCAGCCGCATGCGCCTCCGCATAGGGCCCGGTATACAGCTCGATGCGGTCCGCACCCACTTCGGCCGCCTGCTCCAGCAACGGGTTGCCGGCATCGACGAACAGGCTGACCCGGCAACCCATCGCTTTCAGTTCGGTGATCAATGGGCGCAACCGCTCGGCATCGCGCTCGAAGTCGAAACCGTGGTCGGACGTGATCTGCCCATCGCCATCCGGTACCAGGGTGGTCTGCGCCGGGTGGGTCTGTGCACACAGCGGGAGCAGCCCCGGATAACCCTCGCGCGGCGGTGCGAACGGATTGCCTTCGATGTTGAACTCCACCCCACGCGCACGGGTCAGCGTGGACAGGGCCAGCACGTCCTCGGCGGTGATATGACGGCGGTCCGGTCGCGGATGCACGGTGATGCCATGCGCGCCGGCATCCAGGCAGGCCTGGGCGGCGCGTACCACGTCCGGTTCGGCACCGCCGCGCGAATTGCGCAGGACGGCGATCTTGTTGACGTTGACGCTGAGCTGGGTCATGGAACGAAACTACTTGGAAAGAGGGGATGGATCGTGATCGTTGGGGTCGTCACCGCGGCGGGCCTGGGCCTGTTCGCGCAGGCGGCGCAGTTCTTCGGCATCGACCAGTGTGGACGGATCGCGCTGTGGATCACCGAAACGGGCCACGTAGCGGCCACGCACCCAGGCCAGCAGGAAGGCGAGGGCGGCCAGCAGGCACAGGGTCATCAGCCCGGGGCTGGGGGTCTTCAGCGCGAAGGCGAAAGAGCCCAGCGCCAGCAGCAGGTACAACCAGTACATAGTCGGGCTCCCCGGATGATCGGCGCAGTGTAGCGCTGCGTCAGAGCAGCGGCGAGGCCAGCCGGGCGAAGGCCTCGGGCAGGCGGTGCAGCCACAGCGAACGACCGGCCTGGTCGTGCACACGCGTGGAACGGTCGAATTCGCCCTGCAGCAGTTCGGCCAGCGCAGCCACCCGGTCACGGTCGCTGATCATCATCGACAGCTCGAAGTTCAGCCGGAAGCTGCGGTGATCGAAGTTGGCACTGCCGACGATGCAGACGTCGTCATCGGCGATGAAGGCCTTGGTATGCAGCATGCGTGGGCCGTACTCGTAGATCTTCACCCCGGCATGCAGCAGCTCGTCGAAGTAGGAGCGGGCGGCCTGGGTGACGAACCAAGAATCGCTCATCTTCGGCACCAGCAGGCGCACGTCCAGCCCGCCCAGCGCGGCCGAGGTCAGTGCCATCCGCGCCGCTTCGCCCGGCACGAAGTAGGGCGTGACCAGCCAGACGCGCTCGTGCGCTTCCTGGATCGCCGCCACATGCAGGCGATGGATCGTTTCCCAGCCCGAGTCCGGGCCGGAGACCAGCACCTGGGCGTTGATCGCACCATCGCCGCGCAGCGGCATGTCGGCTGGCCACAGACGCGCGATGTCCATGCGCGAGGGATCCTGTCCACTGGCGTAGAGCCAGTCCTCGGCGAACACCAGCTGCAGGCTGCGCACCACGTGGCCGCGGATGCGCATGTGCAGGTCGCGGTAGGCATCCGCCCTGCGGCTTTCATCCTCGTCGTCGGTGATGTTGATGCCGCCGGTGAAGGCGAGGCGGCCGTCGACGATCACCAGCTTGCGGTGGGTACGCAGGTTCAACCACGGGCGCTTGAATGGCTTCAGCAGCTGCCGTGGGTGGAACCAGATCGCTTCGCCACCGGCGTCGAGCAGCGGCTGCAGGAAGCGGCGGGGCAGGGCCGACGAACCCACCGCGTCGAGCAGCAGGCGCACCTGCACACCCGCGCGGGCGCGCTCGACCAGGGCGTCGCGCAGCGCGGTGCCGGCATGGTCCGGGTTGAAGATGTAGTACTCCAGGTGCACGTGATCGCGGGCCTGCGCGATGGCGTCCAGCAGGGCCGCGTAGGTTGCCGCGCCATCCACCAGCCAGGTGACTTCGGTGGCGCTGCTCGGCGCGAGCCCGGTCGTGGCCTGTGCGACCTTGGCCAGCTCGGTGCAGTCGGCGTCGGGTGGGCAGACATCGCTGTAGTGCTCCATCCCCGAGCGGGCACGGCCACGGCGCAGGCGCTGCCGCTTCACCTTCTGCGGGCCCAGCAGGTAGTAGATGAAGAGACCCAGGTAGGGCAGCAGCGCCAGCGACAGGATCCAGCTCAGCGTGGCCACCGGCTCGCGCTTCTGCAGCATGATCCAGCCCGCCAGCGCGAACAGGTACAGCAGATAGGCGACCGCCAGGATCGTGCCAAGGTGGGCGATGCCGTCGAGCCAGTGGCGCAGGGAGTCGAAGAGGGCGAGCATCCGCCGATCATAACGGTCCAGGCCGTCAGGCATAAAAAAGACGCCCCTGTTTCCAGGGGCGTCTGCAGTCGCGTCATGACTGTTGTATTGCGGTGTAGCAGTTACTGCTGCACAAAACCGATCTTCTTCATCTGAGCGTTCTTCGCGGCAGCCAGAACCTTGGCCATCACGTCGTACTCGGAATCCGGGCTCGCATCGATGCGCAGTTCCGGCTGGTTGGTCGGGTCCTTCTGGACCTCGTTCTCCATCCGCTGCTGCAGCTCGCTCGCATTGATCGGGCTGTTGTTCCACGAGACCTGGTTGCTGGCGTCGATCTTGAGTTCGATCGGCGGCGGCGGTTCGACCAGCTGCGGCGGTGGGTTGAGCACGCGCTGCGGCAGGTCCACGGCGATCGGGTACGTCATGATCGGCGCGGTCACGATGAAGATGATCAGCAGAACCAGCATCACGTCCACGAGGGGCGTGACGTTGATGTCTGCCATGGGGCCTTTGCCACCACCACTACTGAATGCCATGGCTTACTGCCCCTTCTCTTTGGTCGCGACGAAGCCGACGTCCAGCATGCCCTGTTCCTGCGCGATCTTGGTCATCTCGTTGATGACACGCATCTTGGTGGTGCGGTCACCACGCAGGTTCAACGGCGGCTGCGGGGTCTGCTGGGCGGCGGTCGCCAAGCGCGACTCGAGAGTCTGCTTGTTGATTTCTTCGTCGTTCCAGTAGATCGAGCCATCTTCCTTGACTGCCAGGGTGATGGGGCCCTTGCGGTCGTTGGTGTCGTCCGGCTTCTGGACCAGGTTGGCCTCCGGCAGATCCACCTTGACCTTGTGGGACATCAGGGGCGCCGTGATGATGAAGATGATCAGCAGCACCAGCATCACGTCCACGAGGGGCGTAACGTTGATGTCGGCCATGGGGCCGCCGCTGTTACCACTACTGAAAGCCATAACGGGCTCCGTCTAGATCGTGTTGACTACGTTCTCGCTGGGTACAGCGCGTCGCAATTAGCGGACGCGCGAACCGGTGGCGAAGAAGTCGTGCAGGTCGTGCGCGAAGGTATCGAACTTGCTGATGGTCGCGCTGTTGATCTTGCTGAAGAAGTTGAAGGCGAACACGGCCGGGATCGCGACGAACAGACCGATCGCGGTCATGATCAGCGCTTCACCCACCGGGCCGGCAACGGCGTCGATCGAAGCGGAGCCGGTGGCACCGATCTTGATCAGCGCGCCGTAGATGCCCCACACGGTACCCAGCAGACCGACGAACGGAGCGGTCGCGCCGACGGTGGCCAGCAGGGTCATGCCCGACTGCAGCTTGTTGCTTTCGCGGGTCACGGCCTGACGCAGAGCGCGGTCGACGAACTCCGAACGGCTCAGGTTCTCACCCACGCCGCCGGTGGCGCCGCCTTCAGCGCGCTGGTGGTGGGCAGCCGCCTGGGCAGCGTCCAGGGCGATCTTGGAGAACGGCTCGGAAGCCGGCTGTTCTTCCATCGCACGGATGGCGTCCTGCGCGTTCGGGGTATCCCAGAACAGGCTGACGACGCGATCAGCGGCGCTCTTCAGGCGGGTGGCGCGGAAGATGTTGATGACGGTCCAGTACCAGGACATGGCCGACATGACGACCAGGGTCAGCAGCACGACCCAGGAAACCGCGAAATCACCCGGCTTGGTGGTCATTTCGTGGATCAGGTGCTCGAAGCCCATCTGCGACAGGGCGTTGGACGGATTGCCCCCGGCAGCAGCGGCGATGAAAATTTCCTGCAGCATGACGCTTACCTTTGTTGTGTGTGGTGATAAAGGGTGTAGCTAAGCTAAACAATCGAACTGGGAGCGGGGGTGGCCAGGCGGCCACCCGGACGCATCAGTTCAGCGCAAAGTTGACCGGGACGCGAACGCGACCTGCCGCCTTCTTACCGCCAGATTCAGCGGCGTTGAAGCGCCACTTGCGAGCTGCTTCCATCGCAGCACGGTCCAGGTCGCGGTTACGGCTGGACTTTTCCACCGTGACATTGGTGACGTTGCCGCTGGCATCGACATCAATGATCAGGATCACTTCGCCCTGGATACCCGCGCGGAAGGCTGCCGGCGGGTAGCGCGGCGGGTTCATGGCCTTCGACGAGATGTCCACGCTGGCCTCGATCGAGGTCGGCGGAGCCGGCGGCGACGGAGGCGACGGCGGGGTGACGATATCGCTCGGGCGCGGTTCCGGCACGTCCACGACCGGCGCCTGCGGCGGCGGCGGGACCGGCGACGGCTTCGGCGGCGACAGGTTCTTCACCGGCGGCGGCGGAGTATCCGTCGGCGGCGGCGGCGGCGGCGGCGGTGGCGGCGGCGGCGGGGCGTCGACGATCGTCACCATGACGTTGCGCTCCTTCTCAGCCACGGCCTTGGGAGCCACGGCGGGGATCAGGAGCATCATGAACGCGGCCAGATGCAGGGCAATTACAAACGCGATGCCGACGATGCGAGGCCAGCTCAGCCCCTTGTCATCGGGTTGTTCGTACCGGTGAACGACTAGTTGTTCCGTCATGCGCCAAGAGCTCAATAGTGGGGCCGGGATGCCGGGGGCGGAATCCCTGATCAGCGGTGCATGACACCGCAGGAACCTCCAAGCTTATACCAATCCTGAGCGCCTGCGCATCAACTGTGCAGGCATTCAGGCGTTATTCCTACTTACTTCAGGTTGATGATTTTTTTGGCATCAGCCTGGTTCTTCACACCCTTCGCCAGCGCCTGCTGGGCGGCCTGCTTGGCCTCCGGGATGCGACCTTCGGCATGCAGGACGCGTGCCAGGTTCAGGTAGGTCTCACCGTCCTTGGACAGCGGGGCAGCCTTCTGCCACGCATCGATCGCCTGCGGCACCTGGTCGGAGTAGTAGTAGGACTGGGCCAGCGCCAGGTAGACCTGGTAATCCGGCTTCAGGATGCCCTTCTGCAACCCTTCGTTGATGACCGCGATGACGTCCTTTTCCTTGTGTTCGGTGTTGGCATAGATCGAGTACAGCTGCTTGTACTCGCGCTCTTCGGTGAGCTGGCCGCTGCTGCGCAGCTTGTCCATCACCGCGGCAGCCTTCTCCATCTGATCGGCCTGCATGTACATGCTGGCCAGGTTCAGCTGGGCCTTCTTGTCGTTCGGGTTCTTGGCGGCCAGTGCTTCGGCTTCCTTCACCGCTTCACCGGACTGGCCGGCTTCGGAGAGGGCCGCCATCAGCAGCTGGTTCCAGTTGTCCTTCGGTTCGGTGGCACCGGCGATGGCCTGCTTCAGCACCGGGATCGCTTCCTGGTAGCGCTCCAGCTGGTACAGCGCCTGGCCCTTGGCGATCAGCTCTTCCGGCTTGGTCGACTTGCTCTCGGCGAAGTACTTGTCCAGGGTCGCCAGGCCTTCGGCGGTCTGGTCTTCCTGCAGCTGCAGCTGGCCCAGCATCAGCATCGACTGGAAGTGGCCGTTGTTGTCCAGGCCGTTGAACTGCAGGACCTGCTTCAGGTAGGCCACGGCAGCCGGGGTGTCGTCGGTCTGGTAGGCGGCCTGCGAGGCCAGCTGCGCGGCCAGCGACTTGTCGTACTCGTTCGCGGCGCTGTCAGCCAGGATCGCGTCGGCCTGCGTGCGCGTCTCCGGGAACTTTTCCTTGTTGTAGCTGTCGATCATCTTCTGCAGCTTGCTGCCCAGCTTGGCCGATGCCTTGACGGTCGGCTCCTCGCGGGTCGCGTTCGGGTACAGCGCTTCGGCCTTGGCCTGCTTGCCGCCGCGGTTGCCACGCTCGGAGGAACGCGAGGACTGCGCGAAGGCATCGGTGACCACGGCGCCGGTCAGGGCGGTCGCGACGAGGACGGAAAGCACAGCTTTGTGGTTACGGAAAATCATCGTTCACCTCGATCGAACCGCCGGATAGCGGCAAAGTCGGACTGTCAGAAAAATCTGAGCCGCCAAACGTATCAGAAACAGATGGCGTGAGAAATCGTTTTATGTGCTGCAATACAGCATAGAACTGCGCACTCATCCGCACTTTGGCCGCAGCCCGGCCGCCTGCGCCTGCTGATAGACCGGCGTCAGTCCCGGTGCATCGCGTCGCAGTTCCTGGATACGGTTGGCTGGATCGGGGTGGGTGGACAGCCATTGCGGGCTGCGGCCGCCACTGGCGGCCATCATGTTCTGCCACAGGTCGACCGCCTGCGCCGGGTTGAAACCGGCCTGGGCCATCAGTCGCTGGCCGATCACGTCGGCCTCGCTTTCCTGGGTGCGTGAACCGGGCAGCAGGAAGGCGGTCTGCGCGCCCATGCCCCCGAGCTGGTTGACGGTGCTGGCAGCGCCTTCTCCGTAGGCCGCGCCGGCCAGCGCACCGAGCACGGCCAGCCCGGTCTGCGCACCCATCTGCCGGGTGATGCGCTCTTCGTGGTGGCGGGCGATGACGTGGCCGATTTCATGGCCGATTACGGCAGCCAGCTGATCCTGGTTTTTGGCGACGGTGAAGATGCCGGTGTTCACGCCGACCTTGCCGCCGGGCAGGGCGAAGGCGTTGGGCTCCTTGTCGACGAACACGGCCGTCTCCCACCGTACGCCACGGTATTGAGGCGGCAGCTGCGCGACCAGGGCGTTGACCACGCACTGCACGTAACCGTTCTGGCGGCCGTCGGTGCTGATCTTTTCCTTCTGCTTGGTTTCGGCGAACGCCTGTGCGCCGAGCTGGTCCAGCTGCGCCTGCGACACCCCGCCCACCATCTGCCGACGGCCGGTAGGGGAGGTCGTGGTCGCGCAGGCGCTGACCAGGGTGGTGATGACAAGGGCCAGCAGCAGTTGTTTCATGGATCCACCCCCGTGTTCATATGCGCAGTGTGTAGCGTAGCGGCTTAATCTTTCGTCAAGCGGACACGGCGTTACGTTGCCCCGAAGAACACAAGCGCGGCAAGCGCCACGCCGTTGTTCAGCGCGTGCGCGGTGATCGCGGCCCAGAGCGTGCCGGTGCGCTGGTACAGCCAGCAGAACGCGGCACCCATGCCGCCATAGACCAGCCACAGCTGCGCGATCTCGGCCGGGCCGTTGGCACTGGTGCCAGGGATTTCATGGATCAGGGCGAAAGCAAGGCTGCTCAGTACCACGCCCAGCCACGGGCGTCCGGCCTTCCACAGGCGGCCAAACAGCACGCGGCGGAACAGCAGCTCCTCGTAGGCCGGTGCCAGTACCACCGCGAACAGCACCAGGAACAACGGGAAGCGCGCGATCGCACTCTGCATCAGCGCCAGATTGGTGGGAACCGGCTCGATGCCGAACTGCTTGGCCAGGAAGGCGATGCCATTGCTGCCGAGCACGATCAGGGTCGCCACCAGCAGGGTCCAGCCCCAGGTGGAGGGACGGCGCAGCGCCTGGCGCGACGCGTGGCGCTCGGCGGCATTGGCCGGCCGTCGCCAGAAGTACAGCAGCAGCGCGGCGCCGCCGGTGGCAAACAGCGCCATGAGAATCTGCGCAAGCGCGCCCGGCTGGCCCAGTGATGCCGCTACCGAACTGGCGTCGGGGGCGCCAGCGCCGGCCTGCGCGTTCGCGTAACCAACCACCACGCCACGGTACAGGCCCCATAGCAGGCCGCTGATCAGGCTCAGGCCGAACAGGGTGACAGCGGCGATACCCAGGTCGATGAAAAACCCCGCCAACGGCGAAACGGCACGCGGCGCGGCAGAAGCCGGCGGAACCGGGGGCGGAGCGGAAACCGGGGCGGATGCGGACATCAGGTACCTGCGTTCAAGAGTCGAAGGCCGGCGCGCCTCCCCGCGCACCGGCCGTGTCCCGATTGTGTCAGATATCCAGGTTTGCGACCTTCAGCGCGTTGTCTTCGATGAAGTCGCGACGCGGTTCGACGACATCGCCCATCAGCGTGCTGAAAATCTGGTCGGCAGCGACAGCATCTTCGATGCGCACCTGCAGCAGTCGACGGGTTTCCGGATTCACCGTGGTGTCCCACAACTGCTCCGGATTCATTTCACCCAGACCCTTGAATCGCTGGATCTGTCGGCCGCGCTTGGCCTCCTCGAGCAGCCAGTTCTGTGCCTTGGCAAAGCTGTCGACTTCGATCGACTTGGCACCGCGGGAAATGGTCGCGCCTTCGCGGACCAGACCGTGCAGCAGCTTCGATGCCTGGTGGATCGCGCGCAGTTCGCCGCTTTCGAAGGCCGACATCGGCAGCACCTGGATGTGCTGTTCGCCCATGTGGCGACGGGTCACCAGCACAGCGGCCGGGCGCTCATCGTTGGCGTCCTGCAGTTCCAGCGTGAAACGCGGGCTGCCCAGGCTGCCCTGGTTGAGACGCTTGGCCAGTGCATCCAGGCCCTCGCCTTCGCCGGCAGCGCGCAGGCTTTCCAGGTCCATCGGGACGAAGTCGACCAGCGCTTCAAGCAGGTTGCGGTCGTAGCGGTGTGCGTTGCGCTCGATCGAATCCAGCGCCGCCGCGTAGGCCAGCAGCAGCTTCTCCAGCGCCAGGCCTTCGATGCCGGGCTCGCCGGTGGCCGGCACCAGTGCAGCGTTTTCCACTGCGCTGCTGGCCAGGTAGCTGTCCAGCGCCGGGTCGTCCTTCAGGTACAGCTCCTGCTTGCCCTGCTTGATCTTGTACAGCGGCGGCAGGCCGATGTAGACGTAACCGCGCTCGATCAGCTCCGGCATCTGGCGGTAGAAGAACGTCAGCAGCAGGGTGCGGATGTGGGCGCCGTCGACGTCGGCGTCGGTCATGATGATGATCTTGTGGTAACGCAGCTTGTCCGGGTTGTACTCGTCACGGCCGATGCCGGTGCCCAGCGCGGTGATCAGCGTACCCACCTGGTCGGAGGACAGCATGCGATCGAAACGCGCGCGTTCCACGTTGAGGATCTTGCCGCGCAGCGGCAGCACCGCCTGGTTCTTGCGGTTGCGGCCCTGCTTGGCCGAACCACCTGCCGAGTCACCCTCGACGATGAACAGTTCGGACAGCGCCGGATCCTTTTCCTGGCAGTCGGCCAGCTTGCCCGGCAGGCCCGCGATGTCCAGCGCGCCCTTGCGGCGGGTCAGGTCGCGGGCCTTGCGCGCGGCTTCACGTGCACGTGCGGCATCGACGATCTTGCCGGCGATCGCCTTGGCTTCGTTCGGGTTTTCCTGCAGGAACTCTTCCAGCCGCGCACCGAAGGCGTTTTCCACCGCCGGGCGCACGTCGGAGCTGACCAGCTTTTCCTTGGTCTGGCTGGAGAAGCTCGGGTCCGGCACCTTCACCGACAGCACTGCGATCATGCCTTCGCGCATGTCATCGCCGGTCAGGTTGATCTTGGCCTGCTTGGCGATGCCGTTCTGCTCGATGTAGTTGTTGAGCACACGGGTCAGCGCACCGCGGAAACCGGCCAGGTGGGTACCGCCGTCCTTCTGCGGAATGTTGTTGGTGAAGCAGTACATCGTCTCCTGGTAGGAGTCGGTCCACTGCAGCGCCACGTCCACGACGATGCCGTTGTGCTCGCCGGTGACTGAAATGACGTTCGGGTGCAGCGGGGTCTTCAGCTGGGCCAGATGCTCCACGAAGCTGCGGATGCCGCCTTCGTAGTGGAAGTCATCGCGACGGCCGTCGCCACGCTCGTCGGCAAGGACGATCTTGACGCCGGAGTTCAGGAACGACAGCTCGCGCAGGCGGCGGGCCAGGATGTCGTAGTGGAATTCCACGTTGTCGTGGAAGGCGACGGTCGACGGCCAGAAGCGCACGGTGGTACCGCGCTTGGTGGTGGCTTCCAGCTTGGCCAGCGCAGTCACGGCTGCGCCGTTGCTGAATTCCTGCTGGTAGTGGGAGCCATTCTGGAACACGTCCACCAGCAGCTTCTGCGACAGCGCGTTGACCACGCTGACGCCGACGCCGTGCAGGCCGCCCGAAACCTTGTAGCTGTTGTCGTCGAACTTGCCGCCTGCGTGCAGGACGGTCATGACGACTTCGGCCGCAGACACTTCGCGACCGAGCTTGGCGCTCATCTGCTCGTGCTTGCCGGTCGGAATACCACGGCCGTTGTCGGACACCGAGACCGAGCCGTCGGCGTGGATCGTCACTGCAACGTGGTCGGCGTGGCCGGCCAACGCTTCGTCGATCGAGTTGTCGACGACCTCGAACACCATGTGGTGCAGACCGGTGCCGTCATGCACGTCGCCGATGTACATGCCGGGACGCTTGCGGACAGCCTCCAGGCCTTCCAGGGCGGTAATGCTGTTGGCGTCGTAATTGCCGTTGTTTGCCGGGGTGTTCTGTTCGTCGCTCATTGCGCTTGCCGTAGGCTCCGCAGGTCGGGCACCGCTTGGGGCGATGCGCCGAGAATGAAAGGATTCCAACCCGAATTATACCAGCCGGGGTCGAGCGGCCCTGGTGTGCCCACTATGGCACAGCCACGATCTGTGCATGTTCCACGTGGAACCGGGCGATGTGGGTCAGTTCCTGCAGCGCCGCCGGGGTTTCGGTGGCGGTGATGAAGATCTGTGCCGGCCCATTGAGCAGGCGCTCCAGTACCCGCGCCTGATGGGTGCGATCCAGCTCCGAGGCCAGATCGTCCAATGCGATCACCGGCCATTCGCCTCGCTGTTCCGCATAGTCCTCCGCCTGTGCCAACAGGCACGCCAACGCCGTCAGCTTGGCCTGGCCGCGGGACAGCGCATCACGACCTGGAATGCTGTGGAAATCCACACTCCAGTCCGCGCGGTGCGGGCCCACCGAGGTATACCCGGCCTGCCGGTCACGTTCCCGGGCCAGAAGCAGGGCATCGGCCAAGGGAAGCTCGTGCCGCCGCCAACCGGGGCTCAGCCCCAATCCCTGGATACCGAGCTGTGGAGCGAGGCTGGCGGCCAAGGCGACCGTGCGCTGCTGCAGACGCTCCAGGTAGTGCTGGCGGCGGCTGGTCAGTGGTTCTCCTGCCTCGGCCAGCTCGTGATCCCAGGTATCGAGCATCCGCGACGGCCCGCCCTGCTTGAGCAGGGCATTGCGCTGCTTCAGCGCCCGGGAGTAGCGACGCCACAGGGACAGAAAATCCGGTTCCACGTGGAACAAGCCCCAGTCGAGGAAGCGGCGGCGGGGTTCACCACCACCACTGACCAGTGCATGGCTCCCGGGCTCGAACGTCACCACGGCCAGCGCTGCGCAGAGATTACCCAGCTGTGCGACATCCTCGCCGTCCAGTCGCCCCTTCCAGTCCTGACCACTGTGGCGCAGGCCGGCTTTTCGGCGGTGGGGCGGGTGATGGGCACGCTGTTCGTCCCATTCCACGAAGATTTCGAGCGCTTCCTGGCCCTGGCGTACCAGACCGTCACGCACCCGGCCACGGAAGCTGCGGCCATAGGCCATCAAGTGCAGGGCTTCGAGCACGCTGGTCTTGCCGGCACCGTTGTCGCCGGTCAGCAGGTTCAATCCCGGCTGGGGCGACAGGTCCACCGCACTGAAACGACGCAGTTGATGCAAGGCGAGGCGGCGGATCTGCATGGGGCGCGAAAGACCATCCGCACAAGGCGGTAGAGGGGCAGGGAATCCATCAGCTTACTGCATCGGTCAAGCCAGCCGTGCCGCGCCAGACATCGCCACTGTGCTGAAGACTCCGTCTGGCAACCCTACGCGTGTTCCACGTGGTGGCGCTCCCTCACCTGGGCTCGCCTGGGTCTGGATACGCCCGGGAATCCTTGAATTCTGAGCGCCGGCGCAGGGTACCGGCCCTCAGATTTCAGCGATTTCAGCCTCATTCCGCGAGCATCGCCAGGTGCCCCGACGGTGGTTTGCGCGAACACCGCGCAGATTTCTTGAAATCTACGATGCGATGCCCTGGAGGGTTCCACAGATTTCAAGGATTTCGAGCCCGCCGTTTCACACTGTCCACAGCAGGTCTGTATGACTTATACACAAGGTATGGGCAAACTGTGGATAAAAAAGCCCTTTTGCCCGACCTGCGAAACTATCCACAGGTTCCCCCCCAGCCTGAGGGGCCTCTATACAGGGGGTTTCAGGTGCATAAATCTCTTCAAAATCAACTAGATAATGCATTTCTCCACGAAATCTGGGCCTACCATCACCACCATGCTTTAGATTTATACCCAGATTTAGAAGCTAGGCCGGCCCCGATCCGACCCCAACGAGACCTGTGGACAGTGGCGTCTGCAGATGAAGCAACCGCAGCGTTGCGACCCACGATCTGCTTCACCCCTCCGGCAAGTTCGGGGAACGTGCATCAGGCTGAAGACCCAGAACGGCATACTCGATCGAGAGCGGCTGGACAGCGCCCAAGCTCACAACCTGGATTCCAATCGCTCAGCGCCGATTGCATCGGAAGGGCAGCCAGGATCAATCGGCAACCAGCGATCTCAAGGAAGCCATTCACCCACACCTGGAGATCCGCCCATCGCGATGCTCCACGTGGAACCTGCAAAAAAAAAACGCCCGGGAAGATCCCGGGCGTCGTTCGGTTCCACGTGGAACAGGCTGCCGTTAGAGACGCAGCGGCATCACCACATGGCGCGACTTCTCGCTGCTGGATTCACGCACCAGCGCCGAGGAGTTGGAGTCGCGCAGCTGGATGATGACTTCCTCGTCGCGCAGGGCAGACAGGGCATCCAGCAGGTAGTTCACGTTGAAGCCGATGGCCAGATCGCTGACCGTGGTGTCGGCTTCGATCTCTTCCTGGGCTTCTTCCTGTTCCGGGTTGTGCGCGCTGATCTTCAGGTTGCCCGGCGAGACTTCCACGCGGATGCCGCGGTACTTCTCGTTGGACAGGATCGCGGCACGCTGCAGCGAGGCACGCAGTGCTTCGCGATCAACCTTCACTTCGCGGTCGGCACCGATCGGAATCACCGCTTCGTAATCCGGGAAACGGCCGTCGATCAGCTTCGAGGTGAAGGTGACATCGTCGCGCTTGACGCGGACGTGGCTGCGGCCGACTTCCAGCTCGATCTCGCGATCGCCGCTCTCCAGCAGGCGCTGCAGTTCGGTCACGCCCTTGCGCGGCACGATGATCTGGCGCTTGGAACCACTGGGCTTGGCCAGATCGGTTTCACACAGCGCCAGGCGGTGGCCGTCGGTGGCGACGGTACGCAGCGCATCGCCGCGCAGATCGAACAGCAGACCGTTGAGGTAGTAGCGCACGTCCTGCTGGGCCATCGCGAACGCGGTGCGTTCGATCAGTTCCTTCAGGGTCGCTTCGCCGATGGCCACGCGCTCGGTGGCTTCCACTTCGTCAACCGACGGGAAGTCGTTGGAGGGCAGGGTGGCCAGGGTGAAGCGGCTGCGGCCGGCCTGCACGGTGATCTTGTCACCGGTCTGCGAGACCGTGATCCGGCTGCCGTCGGGCAGGGCGCGGATGATCTCGAACAGCTTGCGGGCGGGGATGGTGGTTTCGCCGTCCTGGGCATCTTCAACCGCGATCCGCGACACCATCTCCACTTCCAGGTCGGTACCGGTCAGCGACAGCTGGCCGTTCTGCACCTGGACCAGGAAATTGGCCAGAACCGGAAGGGTCTGGCGGCGTTCGACCACGTTGACGACCTGTGCCAACGGCTTGAGAAAGGCTTCGCGCTGCAGTGTGAAACGCATGTGGTTCCGTGCCCCTATGCTTTAAAAAATGTGGAATAAATCAAAAGCTTGGTGGTGCTGGTAGAGACAGAATCGCTGGAAAACAACGCTAAGTCTTTGTAAGTAAAAGAATTTCATGCCTCGAAACCCTCTGTATTACCGACCCCCAGGGGGTGGGGAAAGCTGTGGATAAATTCGACGCGATTTCAGACGCCATTTTTATCCACAACGTGTCCCGCGCTTGCTACCGGATTCTGCACCGTTTTGTGCGATGACGCCTCATCGGCATCCGTGCATCATTCGCTCAGCTTCCGGATCAGCTTGTCCCAGTCCTCGCGGAGCTTGCCGTCGGTTTCCATCAGGGTCCGGATCTGGCGGCAGGCATGCAGCACCGTGGTGTGGTCGCGACCGGCAAAGGCGTCGCCGATCTCGGGCAGGCTGTGCTCGGTCAGTTCCTTGGTCAGGGCCATGGCGACCTGGCGGGGGCGGGCCAGCGAGCGGGTCCGACGCTTCGACAGCAGATCCTTGATCTGCAGGCCGTAGTAGTCGGCAACGGTTTTCTGGATGTTGGGAATGCTGATCGCCTGCTGCTGGGCGCGCAGCAGGTCGCGCAGGGTTTCCTGGGCGAATTCGGTGGTGATCGCGCGGCCGGTGAAATTGGCGCGGGCGGTCAGGGTATTGAGCGCACCTTCGAGGTCGCGCACGTTGGAGCGCATCTTCTTGGCGATCAGGAACGCAACATCATCGGGAATCTCTGCACCGCGTTCGCGTGCCTTGGCCAGCACGATCGCGGCGCGGGTCTCGAAGTCCGGCGGTTCGATCGCGACCGACAGGCCCCAGGCAAGCCGCGACTTCAGGCGTGCTTCCAGGCCTTCGACCTCGCGCGGATAGCGGTCGCAGGTCAGGATGATCTGCTGCTTGCCATCGAACAACGCGTTGAAGGTGTGGAAGAACTCTTCCTGGGTGCGGTCCTTGCCGGCGAAGAACTGGATGTCATCGATCAGCAGCGCGTCCACCTGCTGGAACTGGCGCTTGAACTGATCCATGGTCTTTTCCTGCAGAGCCCGGATCATCGCGCTGAAGAACTGTTCCGAACGCAGGTACAGCACCTTCGCACCCGGATTGGCCTGGCGCATGGCATTGCCGGCGGCGAACATCAGGTGGGTCTTGCCCAGGCCCGTGCCTCCGTACAGCAGCAGCGGGTTGTGCGCGCGGTCGCCCGGCTTCTGCGCTGCCTGGAAGGCGGCGGCCAGGCCCAGCTGGTTGCTGCGGCCTTCGACGAAGTTGGCGAACGTGTAGTGATTGTCCAGGTTGCCGGCAAACGGCACCTGCGGTTCGCTGGACACATGCGCCGACGGCGTGGAAACCGGCGCGTTCTGCGCCTCCACGGGACGCGGGCGCGAGCCGATTTCAAGAAAAACGTCGCTGAAACCGGCGAAATGGGCCAGCAGTTCGCGGATCCGGGCCAGGTACAGCTCGCGGACCTGGTCGACGATGAAGGCATTCGGTGCATACAGCACCAGGCTGTCCACGCGCAGATCGGCCTGCAGCGGCTTCAACCAGGTATGAACGTCTTCCGGCGGGAACTCCGCTTCGAGGCGCTCGAGACTACGGGACCAAGCATCCATCAGCAATAATCGTCCGGTGGCCGGGGCATGGACGCGACAAGGCGCCCAAACACAGGCCGGAAAGGGGGGAAATGGATGGCTCAGACTACCACCGAGCGCCCGCCTTCGGAATGCTTGTCCCCTACTTATTCACAAAAACATCCACAGCTATTGCACAGCCCAGTGAATTCGCGTAGCTGCCAGGGGTTGACTTGGGGCGGGGTACCTCTCTAGAATTTCCGGTTCTTTCCGTCCCATTCATACGAGAGGCCCCCAATGGCCACGAAGCGCACCTACCAGCCCAGCAACCTCAAGCGTAAGCGCGACCACGGCTTCCGTGCCCGTATGAAGACCGCTGACGGCCGCAAGATCCTGTCGCGTCGCCGCGCCAAGGGCCGCAAAGTCCTGAGCGCCTGATTGCCATGCCGCACATCGCGGCAGACGCAATCCCTTCGACAGTGAATACTGCAGACCCGCGCAAGCGATTCCCTCGCTCTGCGCGGGTTCGCACGCGTGCCGAATACTCAACGGTCTTCAACGGCGCCCGCCGTGTGTCCGATCCGCTGATGACCCTGCACTGGCTGCCGGCTGACCGGCCGGCCAGGCTGGGTCTGGCGGTTTCCCGCAAGGTTGATCCGAACGCCGTCGGGCGTAACCGGATCAAGCGCGTCCTGCGCGACATCCTGCGTCAGACACGTACCGACATCCAGCCAGGCGACTTTGTCGTCGTGGCTCGAAGTGCTGCGCGTTCCGCCAGCAACGACGAGATCCGCCAGGCCTTCCTGCGCCTGCTGCGTCGCCTGCGTGCATTGCCCACGCCGGGCGTGGACGGCACAATGCCGCCGCCTGATGGCATCGCAACTCCTTCTTTGACCGAGCCGGCATCGCGTCCCGGCCCCGCCGAGCCTGTCCGCTGATGAACCAGACCCGCGTATTCCTCATTTTTGCCTGGCTGATGGTGGCCGTGCTGCTGTGGATGGAGTGGAGCCGTGAAAAGGCTGCTCCGACCCCGGCACCGACGACCACGTCGGCCCCGGCCGCCGCACAGAGCGTTCCGGGCGCAACCCCGGGCGCCATCCCCAGCGCCCAGGTGCCGGGTGCCCCCGGCCAGGCCGCCGTGCAGGCCCAGGCCAGCGCCACGCCGGCCAGCCAGCGCGTGACCGTCACCACCGAAGTGCTGCGCCTGGTGCTCGACGGCGGCCGCGTGCTCGATGCCGAGCTGCTGCAGTTCCCGCAGACCAAGGACGAAGGCAGCCCGCCGGTCCGCCTGCTGACCGAAGACCCCGCGCACCCCTACAGCGCGATCAGTGGCTGGGCCAGCGAAGACAAGAACACCCCGGTCCCCGGCGCCGACGGCTTCAAGCTGGTCGGTGACATCAAGGACTTCGTGCTGGCCAAGGGCCAGAACGAGCTGCAGATCCCGTTCGTGTGGACCGCCGACAACGGCGTGACCATCAAGCGCACGCTGACCGTCTCGCGCAACGAGTATGCCGTGCGCTTCAAGGATGAAGTCAGCAACGCCGGCGCCGCGCCGTGGAACGGCTACGTCTACCGCACCCTGGACCGCACCCCGACCATCCTGTCGCGGAGCATGACCAACCCGGATTCCTTCAGCTTCAACGGTGCCACCTGGTACGACAACGACAAGAAGTACCAGCGTCGTGCGTTCAAGGACTACCTGGAAGACGGCACGCTGAACCAGAACATCACCGGCGGCTGGCTGGCGATGCTGCAGCACCACTTCTTCACCGCCTGGATCCCGCAGAAGGACCAGACCGCACACTACGTGCTGTCGCAGGTGGCCGGTCGTGACCTGATCGAAGCGCGTGGCCCGGCCTTCACCGTGGCCCCGGGCCAGTCCACCAGCACCGAAGCCCGCCTGTGGGTCGGCCCGAAGCTGGTCAACCTGATTGCCAAGGAAGACGTGCCGGGCCTGGACCGCGTGGTCGACTACAGCCGCTTCTCGATGATGGCGGTGATCGGCCAGGGCCTGTTCTGGGTGCTGAACCAGGTGCACAAGCTGGTCGGCAACTGGGGCTGGGCGATCGTCGGCCTGGTGGTGCTGCTGAAGCTGGTGCTGTACCCGCTGTCGGCGACCCAGTACAAGAGCGGCGCCAAGATGCGTCGTTTCCAGCCGCGCATCGCGCAGCTGAAGGAACGCTATGGCGATGACCGCCAGAAGTTCCAGACCGCGATGATGGAGCTGTACAAGAAGGAAAAGATCAATCCGATGGGCGGCTGCCTGCCGATCCTCATCCAGATGCCGATCTTCTTCGCCCTGTACTGGGTGCTGGTGGAATCGGTCGAACTGCGCCAGGCGCCTTGGTTCGGCTGGATCCAGGACCTGACCGCACGCGACCCGTACTTCATCCTGCCGGTGATCAACGTGGCGGTGATGTGGTTCACGCAGAAGCTGACCCCGGCACCGGGCATGGACCCGATGCAGCAGAAGATGATGCAGTTCATGCCGCTGGTGTTTGGCGTCATGATGGCCTTCATGCCGTCCGGCCTGGTTCTGTACTGGGTGGTCAACGGCGGCCTGGGCCTGCTGCAGCAGTGGTGGATGACCAAGCGCCATGGCGGCGAGCCGGTCCCGGCCACCACCGCCCCGGCCCCGGTCAAAAAGAAGTAATCCGACCGGCAGGTCGCCGGCTTTGTAGAGAGTCGACCTTGGTCGACTGCCATTGAGCCCCGACCGACCCGCAGAAGCCCGCCGCAAGGCGGGCTTTTCGCATGCGGCGTTAGAATCGCCGGCACACCGTTCCTCCATCCATCGAGTCCGCCATGCCGCGTGCGTCGTCGTTCCGCCTGTTCCTGCCCTCGCTGTTGTTGACCCTGGTCGTTGCCGGCTGTGGCGACAAAGACGCGAAGGCACCGGTAACCGGCGTGACCCAGCCCAGCGCGCAGGCCGCGGCCGCCGCCGACCCGGCCGCCGCGCCGTTGCTGGCTGCGCTGCAGAAGCAGCTCGACGGTTACCGTCGGATCATCGTGCTGCTGGCCGACGAAGAACAGCAGTCGGCCGCCGACCGCGGCACCTCCACGCGTGTGGGCCAGCAGCTGTTCCATGATGGCCTGGAGCAACGTACGGCCATCGCCGCGCAGTTCGACACCCTGCTGCGCGGTTCCAGTCCGCAGCGCTTCGCCACCCTGGGTACCGTGCTGGACTACATCGAGTCCGCGCCGGAACTGTTCGATGCCGACCGCCTGGCCTTCCGCGAAGTGCTGGGTGATCTGCATGAGCGGGTCGGTACCGATTCGTCGCTGCCGGCGGTGAAGCTGCACCAGCGCATCGGCGAGGACCTGGAAGCGCTCGACGAGATCGAACGCAACTACAACCAGGAACTGACCCGCATCTTCAGCCGCTTCGAGCGCACCCGCGCCATCGAGCTGAAGCGCGAGAAGTGGGACGATTACATCGCGCACCTGCACAAGGACTACAGCCGCGAAGCGATCCTGCGCGACTACGGGGTGATCGAGCCGTACCCGATGTCCATGAAGGACAGCGACCGCGAAATCTTCGGCCGCGACCTGCCGGCCAAGACCGTGGTGCTGACCTTCGACGATGGCCCGCACAAGGCCTACACCGATGAAGTGGTGGCCATCCTCAAGCGCTACGACGTGCCGGGCGTGTTCTTCGAAGTGGGCCGAAACCTGGGCAAGGTCGAGGCCGATGGCAAGGTCAGCCTGGGCCCGATGGCGAAGATCAGCCGCAATCTGATGGAAGAGGGCTATGCGGTCGGCAACCACAGCCTGACCCACGCCCAGCTGTCGCGCACCACCGGCGACGCGCTGCGCCAGCAGGTGCTGGACACCGACACGCTGCTGAAGGATGTCGACAGCAAGCGCGCACCGCTGTTCCGCTTCCCGTATGGCGCGCGCAATGCCGAAGGCCTGCAGCTGCTCAACGAGGCCGGGCTGAAGTCGATCATGTGGAACATCGACTCGATGGACTGGGCCGACCCGGTACCGGAGTCGATCGTGCAGCGCGTGCTCGACCAGGTGAACAAGGAACAGCGCGGCATCATCCTGTTCCACGACATCCACGATCGTGCGGTGAAGGCGCTGCCGCAGATCCTCGACCGGCTGATCGCCGATGGCTACCAGTTCGCCGGCTGGAATGGCCGCGACTTCACCGTCGCCCGAGCGCGCAAGGGTGATGCCGGTGCCGCCACGGTCACCACCGGCTACGAGAAGTCGTGGGCGATCGTGGTCGGCATCGACAACTACGCCAAGTGGCCGAAGCTGGAGTACGCCAGCCATGATGCACAGGCGGTGGCCGATACCCTGACCGGGCAGTTCGGCTTCCCGTCC
The DNA here is from genome assembly GCF_039673015.1 of Stenotrophomonas sp. TWI1409. Classification (NCBI taxonomy): domain Bacteria; kingdom Pseudomonadati; phylum Pseudomonadota; class Gammaproteobacteria; order Lysobacterales; family Lysobacteraceae; genus Stenotrophomonas; species Stenotrophomonas sp. TWI1409. Next base: position 31,307 of record NZ_JBDJKU010000028.1, on the reverse strand, counting down.
TCGCAGGTGATCGTGCTGAAGAACGAGCAGGCCACCCGCAACAACATCTTGGCCGCCTTCCACGACCGCCTGGCCGACGACCGCACCGGAAAGAACGACCGCGTGTTCGTGTTCTTCGCCGGCCATGGCGCGACCCGCCAGCTCGCCTCGGGGCGCGACCTCGGCTACATCATTCCGGTCGATTCGGATCCGAAGGAATTCGCCACCGACGCGATTGCGATGACCGACATCCAGAACATCGCCGAAAGCATGCAGGCCAAGCATGTGATGTTCGTGATGGATGCCTGCTACAGCGGCCTGGGCCTGACCCGTGGCGGCCCCTCGTCGTCGTCGTTCCTGCGCGAGAACGCGCGACGCAGCGCGCGGCAGATGCTGACCGCCGGTGGTGCCGACCAGCAGGTGGCCGATGCCGGCCCCAACGGCCATTCGGTGTTCACCTGGGTGCTGCTGCAGGCGTTGGCCGGCAAGGGCGACCTCAACGGCGATGGCCTGATCACCGGTACCGAACTGGCCGCCTACGTGGCGCCGGCGGTCTCGGCGGTCTCGCACCAGACCCCGGCCTTCGGCAGCCTGCCCGGTTCGCAGGGCGGCGAGTTCGTGTTCCAGGTGCCGGACAGCCAGGAATTCCTCAACGCCGATACGCGCCAGCTGACCGCCGATGCGATCGCGCTGAACAACAAGGTTGATGCTGCCAGCGAAGCAAAGGGCAGCCAGGCGCCGGTGACCGTGGCCGACCTGCAGGGCGGCAAGGCCAAGCTGGTGGTGCCCACCGCCGGCCCGGCGTCCGACCGCCAGCGCGCGCAGCAGGCCAATGACCGTGGCCTGCAGCTGTACCGCGAGAAGCAGTACGACGAAGCGGTAGCCCAGTTCACCGAGGCGCTGAAGCTGCGCCCGGACTTCGCCCAGGCCGCCAACAACCTCGGCTTCGTCTACTACCGCCAGCAGCGCTATGCCGAAGCGGCGCGCTGGCTGGAGAACACACTGAAGATCGACCCCTCGCGCGCCGTGGCCTATCTCAACCTGGGCGACGCCTACTTCAACGCCGGCGACAAGGCCAAGGCCAAACAGGCCTACACCACCTACCTGGCGCTGCAGCCGCAGGGCAGCGGCGCGGCCCAGGCGCGTGCGCAGCTGGAGAAACTCTGAGCCATGAACGACGCGATCCGCACCGACACGATCGTGGCCATCGCCAGTGCGCCCGGCGCCGGCGGTGTCGGCCTGCTGCGCCTGTCCGGCCCGCGCGCTGCAGCGATTGCCAATGCGCTGGGTGCACCTGCACTGCGTCCGCGCCACGCGCACTACGCGCGCCTGCGTGATGCCGACGGCGAGGTCATCGACGATGGCATCGTGCTGTGGTTCCCGGCACCGAACAGCTTCACCGGCGAAGAGGTGGTGGAGCTGCAGGGCCATGGCAGCCCGGTGCTGCTGCAGCAACTGGTCGCGCGCTGCATCGCGCTCGGTGCGCGCCAGGCGCGCCCGGGTGAGTTCAGCGAACGGGCATTCCTCAACGGCAAGCTCGACCTGGCCCAGGCCGAGGCCATCGCCGACCTGATCGCCGCGGGCGACAACCGTGCCGCGCGCGCTGCGCGCCGTTCGCTGGATGGTGTGTTCTCGCGCCGCATCGACGCCGTGGTCGAACAGCTGGTGCTGCTGCGCATCCATGTGGAAGCGGCCATCGACTTCGCCGACGAACCGCTGGATACCCTCGGTGGAGCACAGGTGCGCCGTGGCCTGGAACAGGCGCGCAGCGACCTGGCCCTGCTGCGGCGGGATGCCGAGCGCGGCCGACGCCTGCGCGATGGCCTGCATGCAGTGCTGATCGGGCCGCCGAATGCCGGCAAGAGTTCACTCCTGAACGCACTGGCCGGCAGCGAGCGCGCCATCGTCACCGACATCGCCGGCACCACCCGCGACACCCTGCGCGAAACCATCCGCCTGGACGGCCTGGAGCTGACCCTGGTCGACACCGCCGGCCTGCGCGACGGCGGCGATGCCATCGAACGCGAAGGCATGCGCCGCGCGCACGTGGAAATCGAACGCACCGACCTGGCGCTGATCGTGCTGGATGCGCGCGATCCAGCGGCCGGCGAAGCGGCGCTGGGCGATGCCGTGGCGGCGGTGCCGCACAAGGTCTACATCCACAACAAGTCGGATCTGCTGACGGCGCTGCCGACGCTGGACGATCCGGATCGGGTGTTCGTTTCGGCGGCCACCGGCGCCGGACTCGAAGATCTGCATGCGCGCCTGCGTTCGATTGCCTCGGCCGGGGCAGGCGAGCAGGTGGACGGCGAGTTCTCCGCGCGCACGCGCCACGTCGATGCGATCGAGCGCGCGCAGGAACATGCGCAGCGCGCCGATGGTGAGCTGGCGCATGAGCACCTGGAACTGGCCGCCGAGGAACTGCGGCTGGCGCATGACGCGCTGGGTGAGATCACCGGGCAGATGAGTGCCGATGACCTGCTGGGAAGGATCTTCTCCAGCTTCTGCATCGGCAAGTAAGGTCGGGGCCAGATCCCCGAAGGGATCTCTGACCCCGTCATCGATCAATCGCGCGGCTCATGCTCTGGCAGGCGCCAACCTTCGCCCTGGGAGGTGCCAACCTTCGCTCTGGTAGGTGCCAACCTTGGTTGGCACAGGGCGTCCGGGGTCATGGACGCCGGCTGGCAGAGCGCCGACCAAGGTCGGCGACTACCGGATCCATGGGGTCCCCCGCCTGTCACATTGCCGCCGCATACTGACGCCCATCACATACCGCTTGGGGAAGTCGCAGTGAAGTCGTGGGGTTGTGCGTTGCTGTTGTCGCTGGCCGTGGCACCATCGGTGGCCATGAGTGCTGAATCCTCCACCCCGGCCGCACACAAGGTGTCGGTCTATGGCCACCGCGGGGCAAGCGCACTGCTGCCCGAGCACACCCTGGCGGCCTACGCGCAGGCCATCGCCGATGGCGCCGACTACATCGAACCGGACCTGGTCATGACCAAGGACGGGGTGATGGTGGCCCGCCACGAGAACGAGATCAGTGGCACCACCGATGTCGCCTCGCATCCCGAATTCGCCAGCCGCCGCACCAGCAAGGTCATCGACGGGCAGAAGGTCGATGGCTGGTTCACCGAAGACTTCACCCTGGCCGAGCTGAAGACGCTGTACGCGCGTGAGCGCCTGCCGGAACTGCGCAGCACCGCCTACGATGGCCAGTTCCGCATCGCCAGCCTCGACGAGATCCTTGCGTTCCTGGTGCAGCAGGCTGGCCGCGCCAACCGCGGCATCGGCGTGGTGCCGGAGATCAAGCATCCGACCTACTTCCAGTCGATCGGCCTGCCGATGGAAGACAAGCTCCTGATCGCGCTGCGCGGCAACGCCTATACCAACGTGGGCCCGGTCACCATCCAGTCGTTCGAGACCGCCAACCTGCGCTACCTGCGCGGCAAGATCGGGCGGGGCAGCAACATCCGCCTGCTGCAGCTGCTGTGGAAAGGCGATACCCAGCCGGCCGACATCGCCAAGGCCGGTGGCAAGCTGACCTACGCGCAGATGATGACGCCGGCCGGACTGAAGGACATTGCCAGCTACGCCGACAGCATCGGCCCGGAGCTGCGCTCGATCATTCCGCTGGACGCCAAGGGTGCACTGGGGACACCGACCACGCTGGTACAGGACGCACATGCAGTGGGCCTGATGGTGATTCCGTATACCTTCCGTCCGGAGAATCATTTCCAGGCCAGCAACCTGCGCAAGGGCGCCGACAACGCGCGCAATGCCGAGGGGTCAATTGCCGAGATGCGCGCCTATCTGGCCACCGGCATCGATGCGTTCTTCACCGATGACCCGGCGCTGGGCCGGCAGGCGGTGGATGGGATGGGCGCGGCGGGGAATACGGCGAACTGACCGGCCAATGCCGCCGGGCATGGCCCGGCGCTACCGGATGTGACGGAATGCTCTGGTAGTTGCCAACCTTGGTTGGCATGCAGCAGGAGCGCCGACCAAGGTCAGCCACTGCCGGGTCATGAAGATGCCGGACCCCCGTCACCCGCTCAGCCGCGCGGCTCGTCCGGCCGGCGGAACGGGATCACCACGTAGTCCTGGCCCTCGCGCGGCTGCCATAGCACCGGCACGCGCTGCGGTGACGGCGGCTCCAGCTCGTCGTCGGCCAGCGGTTCGACGTCTTCTTCTTCGTCTTCCCAGCTGTAGCGCGGGCGCGGCGGCAGCGGGTCGGCGTTGCGGAACAGCAGCGCAGCGATGATGCCGGCGAAGGCGCCGCCCATGTGCGACTGCCAGGACACACCATCGGCGTGCGGCAGGATGGTCATCAGCATGCCGCCGTAGAACAGCATGCCGATCAGGCCGGTGGCGATGGCCGCGCGATCGCGGCGCAGCAGGCCCAGGCTGGCCAGCAGGAACATCAGGCCGTGGGTCACGCCGCTGGCGCCCAGGTGCACGCTGCCCGGATTGCCCAGCATCCACGCACCGATGCCCGAGCCCAGCCACAGCAGCGGCAGGGCGCGCACGGTGGCTTTCGGGTAGACGCTGCCGGCCAGCGTGCCCAGGATCAGGATCGCGATGCTGTTGGCGGCGATGTGCTCGACCGAGGCATGCAGCATCGGGCCGCCGATCAGGCCAAGCAGGCCCTTGGCTTCCAGCGGCGCGACCGCCCAGGGCCGCCAGTCGAAGGTGCCCTGCAGGGCGAACACGGCCACCAGCACCAGCACGGCGGCCAGGCTGACATTGAACGCCCGCAGGATGCGCGAGCGGTCATTGCGGGGGGCCGGTACGTCGCCGGCGGGCAGGGGCGCGTTGTTGTCCATACCTCAGCAATGGCGGTGACTGGCGCGAAACCAAGGCCACCGCAACGGGAGAGTGGGTGCGGCCGGCGGGACAATCCCGCCGGCCGGCCATGATCAGGCGTGGCCGGAGCCTTCCTTCGGCGGGTACTTCAGGCTCAGTACCACGGTGGCGGCGATGATCACCGCGACCACGCCCAGCGACACCGGGGTCGGGATCTTGAACAGGTCGATGATCATCATCTTGATGCCGATGAAGCCCAGCACCAGCGCCAGGCCATACGGCAGCAGGTGGAAGCGGTCGGCCATGCCGGCCAGCAGGAAGAACATCGCGCGCAGGCCCAGCACCGCGAACACGTTGGAGGTGAGCACGATGAACGGGTCGGTGGTGATCGCGAAGATCGCCGGGATGCTGTCCACGGCGAAGATCACGTCGGTGACCGCGATCAGGATCAGCACCGCGAACAGCGGGGTGAACCAGCGCACGCCGTCGCGCTTCACGCTCAGTGCGTTGCCGGCATAGTCCGGCAGCAGGCGCAGGTGCTTGCGCATCCAGCGCAGGGCGGGATTGGTCTCCAGGTCCGGCTCCTGGCCGGCGGCGAACCACATCTTCCAGCCGGTGAACAGCAGGAAGGCACCGAACACGTAAAGCAGCCAATGGAACTGGCTGATCAGCACGCTGCCGGCGAAGATCATGATCGTACGCAGCACGATCGCACCCAGGATGCCGATGATCAACACCTTCTGGCGCTGCTCCTCCGGCACCGCGAAGTAGCTCATGATCATCAGGAAGACAAAGATGTTGTCGACCGCCAGCGCCTTCTCGACCAGGTAGCCGGTCAGGAATTCGAGGCCGACCTTGTTGGCCACCACCTGGCCGGCGGTCTCATTCAGGTAGTACCAGAGGCCCGCATTGAACAGGAGGGCCAGCGCGACCCAGCCGATGGACCACCACAGGGCCTCCTTGAAGGTGACCTTGTGCGGTCCACCATGGCGCATCAACACGAGGTCGACCAGCAGGGCGATGACCACCACCGCCGCGAAGCCGCCCCACAACCACACGTTACCGATCGTCTGCATTGGGAATGTCCGTTGGAAAGATGAATGCCAGGCCGGACGGCGAGGATCTGCAACGGAGGATCGGGAGGGGGATCCAGGGACAGAGCTTCGCCAGTACGGCGAAGGTCTCGCTCGCAGTTCCAGTCGGCTGGAACTGCCGTTGCACCGGAGCCTGCGGGCTCGAAATGACGGCGACAACGTCTGGGAGCTACTCCCCTTCTGGCGCCGATTCTGCGGCCTGGCCGGGCTGCCGTCAAATGCCGGGCGGCCGGGGCCCCCGCTCTGGTAGGTGCCAACCTTGGTTGGCACGCCTTGCCCGGGCCGTTCAGCAACGCCCGTCGCGCCAGCTCGACTCTACGAAAGCGCCCCCCGGCTACAATAGGTGGATGAATACCCCCCTTCCGATTGTCCGCCTCAAGAATGCGTGGCGTTCCAGCCACCCGTGGATCTTCCAGAAACTGGTCGAGAAGCCGACCGTCCGGCCCAAGCCCGGTTCCATCGTCGACGTGGTCGGCGTGGACGGGGAGTTCATCGGCCGCGGGTTCTACAACGGGCACTCGCGCATTGCCGTGCGCATCCTCGAAACCGACCAGAACGTGCCGGTCGATGCTGGCTGGTTCTCGCGCAAGATCGCCCAGGCGGTGTCGCTGCGCCGTGAGGTGCTGAAGCTCGACGCGGTGTCCGACGCCTGGCGCGTGGTGCACAGCGAGGGCGATGGCCTGTCCGGCCTGGTGGTGGACCGCTACGGCGACCTGGTGGTGGTCGAATTCTTCGCCGCCGGCATGTTCCGCCACCGCGAGTGGATCTACGACGCCCTGCGCGAGCAGTTCCCGGGCTGCCGCTTCCACAGCTTCGCCGACGAGCACGTGCAGAAGCAGGAAAGCTTCGACTTCCACGGCAACACCACCACCGAAGCGGCAGTGATCACCGAGTACGGCATCAAGTTCCGCGCTGACCCGGCCGGTGCGCACAAGACCGGCTTCTTTGCCGACCAGCGCGAGAACCGCGAGTGGCTGAGCAAGCAGGTGGAAGGCAAGAGCGTGCTCGACCTGTGCTGCAACACCGGCGGTTTCGCCGTGTACGCGGCGGCGCGCGGCGCCTCGGACGTGGTCGGCATCGACATCGATGAAGACGTCATCCAGATCGCCAAGGGCAATTCGCGCCTGAACAACGTGCGCCCGAAGTTCATCCAGTCCGACATCTTCCCGTGGCTGCGCGATGCCGCCAACCGCGGCGAGCAGTACGACGTGGTGATCCTGGACCCGGCGAAGATGACCCGCGACCGCGACCAGGTGATCACCGCGCTGAAGAAGTACCTGGACATGAACAAGCTGGCGCTGGGCGTGGTCAAGCCCGGTGGCCTGTTCGCCACGTTCTCCTGCACCGGCCTGGTGGCCGAGGACCAGTTCCTCGACATGCTGCGCCGCGCGGCCTACTTCTCCGGCCGTACGATCCAGATCCTGAAGGTGGCCGGCGCCGGTCCGGACCATCCGTTCATGGCCCACGTGCAGGAATCGCGTTACCTCAAGGCCGTGTTCTGCCGCGTGGTTGATTGATTCGCGGGATCCCGGCTGCGCTCGGCATCGGGTAGTGCCGGCCGCTGGCCGGCTCCTCCTGGTCTCCGACTCTCGCTGAGAGCCGGCCAGCGGCCGGCACTACCGTTTGTTGTCATCTCGGCGCTATGGTCTGACGCTTCCCATCGAGGTGAAGCGTCATGACGTTGCGCAGTCTGTCTTTGCTGGTCTCCCTGGCGCTGTGCGCGCCACTGTCCGCCCACGCCATCGAGTTCAGCGCACAGGAGCTGGCGCGCGCCAAGGCCCTGCAGCAGCGCCTGGTCACCCTCGACAGCCACCTGGATACGCCGGCCAATTTCGGCCGAACCGGCTTCGACATCGAGCAGCGTCACGACCGCAACGCGCTTTCGCAGGTCGACTACCCGCGCATGGTCGAAGGTGCGCTGGACGGCGGTTTCTGGGCGATCTACACCGATCAGGGCGACCGCAGCCCCGCCGCGCACCTCGCCGAGCGTGACCATGGCCTGCAGCGGCTGCTGGAGATCCGCGAAATGCTGGCGGCCAACCCCGAGCGCTTCGCGCTGGCATTGACCGCAGATGACGCGGCGCGGATCAAGGCCGCCGGCAAGCGCGTGGTCTACATCAGCATGGAAAACGCCAGCCCGCTGGTGGAAGACCCGAGCCTGCTGTCGTTCTACCACCGCGCCGGCCTGCGCCTGCTCAGCACCGTGCACTTTGCCAACAACGAGTTTGCCGATTCGGCCACCGACCCCAAGGGTGCGGAGTGGAAAGGCCTGAGCCCGGCCGGCAAGGACCTGGTGCGGCAGGCGGTGAAGCTGGGCATTGTGATCGACCAGTCACATGCTTCGGATGCGGTGTTCGACGACCTGCTGGCGATGATGCCGGTGCCGTTCGTGCTCTCGCACAGCTCGGCCAAGGCGGTCTACGACCACCCGCGCAATCTGGATGACGCGCGCCTGCGCAAGCTGGCCAAGGCCGGCGGTGTGATCCAGGTGAACGCCTATGGTGGCTACCTGATCGACACCGCAAAGACGCCCGAGCGCAAGCAGGCCGAGGAAGCGCTGAGCAAGCAGCTGGGTGGCTGGGAAGGCATGGGCATCGAACAGGGCGTTGCCCTGCTGAAGGCCGAGCAGGCGCTGGACCACGAGCACCCGGTGCGCCATGCCAGCCTCGACGACTTCTTCGCCCACTTCGAGCACATCCTCAAGGTGGTGGGCCCCGAGCACGTGGGCATCGGCCTGGACTGGGATGGCGGCGGTGGCCTGAGCGACCTGCCCGATGTCAGCCAGCTGCCGAAGATCACCGCGTGGCTGCTGCGCAAGGGCTATACCGAGAAGCAGATTGCCGGCATCTGGGGCGGCAACCTGCTGCGGGTGATGCGCCAGGCGCAGGACTACGCTGCAAAGCAGGGCGGTTGACCGCCCGGCGGTTGTGCCGGCCGCTGGCCGGCATGGCCCGTATCAACAGGATGCGAGGTGCCGGCCAGCGGCCGGCACTACCGGTGATCCGGCTATTTCGCGATCAGCGCGTGGCGGCGGCTGTACAGGAAGTACAGCACCAGGCCGGCCAGGTTCCACAGCAGGAAGTACAGCTGGGTGCTGTGCGGCAGGCTGAGGAACAGATAGATGCAGCCCAGCGCGGCCAGCGGACCAACCACGAAGGCCAGCGGGGTACGGAAGGTACGTTCGCGGTTCGGCTCGCGCAGGCGCAGCACCACCAGGCAGATGCCCACGGCGGTGAACGCGGCCAGGGTGCCGGCATTGGCCAGCGCCGCGATCTCGTCCAGGCGGGCCACGCCGGCCAGCGCCGACACCACCACCGCGGTGAACAGCGTGGTCGCCACCGGCGTGCCGGTACGTGCGTTGACCTTGGACAGGCCACGCGGCAGCAGGCCATCGCGGCTCATCACGAAGAAGATGCGGCTCTGGCCGTACAGGAAGGCCAGCAGTACGGTCGGCAGCGCGATGATCGCGATCACGCCGATCACCATCGCCGCGGTCGGATGGCCCAGCTGACGCATGATCAGGGCCAGCGGCTCGGCGCTGTGGCCGAACACCGCGTAGCTCATCGCACCGACCGCGGCCAGCGCCACCAGCACGTAGACGATGGTGCAGCCGATCATCGAACCGATGATGCCGATCGACAGGTCGCGGCCGGGGTTCTTGGTTTCCTCGGCGGCGGTGGAGATCGCATCGAAGCCGTAGAAGGCGAAGAAGATGATCGCTGCCGCCGCCATTACGCCGTGTTCGACGCCATCAGGGCCCATCGACTTGGCAAAGCCATACGGCATGAACGGCTGCAGGTTGGCGCTGTCGAAGGCGGGCAGGGCCACGGCCACGAAGATGGCCAGCGCGATCAGCTTGAACACCACCAGGATGGCGTTGAGGGTGGCGCTTTCCTTGGTGCCGGCCATCAGCATGCCGGCCACCAGCCAGGTGATGACGATCGCCGGCAGGTTGATCATGCCGCCTTCCACGTGTGGGCCGGCCGCCAGCCAGGCGGGCAGGTGCACGTTCCAGCCGAACTGGGTGTGGACCCATTCGAGGAAGCCGACGAAGTAGCCGGACCAGCCCACCGCCACGGTACTCACCACCAGTGAGTACTCCAGGATCAGGCTCCAGCCCACCACCCAGGCGAACACCTCGCCCAGCGCGCTGTAGCTGTAGGTGTAGGCACTGCCGGCGGCCGGCATCATCGTCGACAGCTCGGCGTAGGACAGTGCCGCGCAGGCGCAGACCGCACCGGCGATGGCGAAGGAGATAAGCACGGCCGGGCCGGCCAGGTTGGCACCGACGCCGATCAGCGTGTAGATGCCGGTACCGACGATGGCGCCAATACCCAGCGCGATCAGGTGCGGCCAGCTGAGCGTCGGGATCAGGCGCCTGCCGGCTTCGTGGACGGTGACGGAATCTAGGGACTTGCGCCGGAACAGGGACATGCAGGCCTCGGAAGGGGTGACTAAGAACGACAAGTTCCCGAGTGTGACCGAACGCAGCGCAGCATTACCACTGACGGGGGTCATGCGAGGGTCAGATGCGTCACCGGCGCGGCTGTACTCCGAGCATTCTGCCGGAATCGGCACAAATGTTGGCAGGATTCGAAATGATTCGATCCCTCAAGGCGAGCCGGGAGGCGCTTGAAGCGTGAGAGCAGGGGCCAGATCGATGCTGACCCGCTGCGGATCAACCACTGGCGCCGCACCTTGGGTTCTCAACTGGGCCACCAGTACTTCGAAGCCCTGCGTGCGGCCGAACGCGTGCTCGTCCAGGGTCAACGGCAGCAGCTGCAGGAAGTCGAATCGTCCCGATGGCAGTTGCTGGGGTCCCGGGAAATGCAACGACGGAACGAAGACGGCCGCCTGCAGCATGCTCCCTGCGTGATCCACCGGCCCCCCCAGCTTCAGCCGGTCCCATGGCGCCAACGGATTGCCGGGCATGCGTGAGTGGCACAGCAGCAGGTGGTACGCGGTGAACCAGCGCAAGGTGGTCAGTGCCCAGGTCGCTTCTTCCTGCGTCTCAAGCATCAGTTCGATGCCCAACCCCGAATCGCCATCTTCGTGCCGCCCTTCCCAGGGGTTGGACAGGCCGGAGCTGACATAGATCCAGTGCCTTCGATCACCGTGCGGAGGGCAGGCATTGACGCCGACATGCAGCCAGCGCGGGTCGATCTGGTCCTGCTTGAAGACGTTGCGCAGCAGATCCATGTCGATCGGATAGATCCCCGGCCCGGTATCGCCGAACAACCGCCGGTACAGCGTCTCCTCCCGATATTCCCAGCTGCGCTCCAGCAGGGTGTCGTCGTCCATGGTGCTCACTCGGCCACCTTGCCGGGCCAGCGGCAGCCGTCTTCCTGCCAGGCCTCGACGTCATCGTGGAAGGTGGTGCGACGTCCGTCGCGGGCACGCTCGTAGCTCAGGTCCAGCACCAGCGCGCCCTGCGTGCTCAGCAGGTAGCGGCCGTTGAGGCGCCCGTTGATGCGCTCTTCCCAGACGCTGTCGAACTGGTAGGGGCGGTCTTCGGCCAGCACCGTGGTCTCCATTGAAACCCGGCGCAGCAGCAGGCGTTCGCGCTGCCCGGCATAGCGAACGTCGGCCTGGCCGTCATCCAGCCAACGCCATTCCAGATGGATGCCGTCATTGCGGCCGCCGCTCAGGCAGCGATGATCCTGTGCGGTGGCCGCCGGGGCGGTCGTGTTGGCCAGAAGCAGCAGGGCGCCCATCGCCGTCGGCCAGGGTTTCATCCGTTCAGCCCCAACCGGATGCCGAACCCCACCAGGAACAGGCCGGCCACGCGGCGCAGCGCATCGCTGATCCGCGGGTGCTGGATCAGCCGGCGACGGGCCAGGTTGCCCACGCCGATCAGCATCGAGCAGTAGGCGATGCTGACCACCAGGATGATGCCGGCCAACGCCGCGAAGGTGGCGATGCCTTGGTGCGCCTTCGGATCGATGAACAACGGCAGGAAGGCCATGTAGAACAGGATCGCCTTCGGGTTGAGCAGACTGACCAGGATCGCCTGCTGGAAGTAGCGCCCCGGCTGCATGCGGATCGGACCGGCGTCGCCGCCCTCGTGCTTCGGCGTGCGCAGCAGGCTGATGCCGACCCACACCAGGTAGGCCGCACCCAGGTACTGCACGGCGTGGAACACCAGCGGGTTGGCCTTGAGCAGCGCCGCCACGCCCGCCAACGCCAGCCACATCAGGATCTGATCGCCGACCAGCAGGCCGGCCAGCGCGGTATAGCCACCACGCACGCCGCCACGGCCGGTGGCGGTCAGCAGGGTGAAGGTGCCGGGGCCGGGCAGGGCGAGAAACACCAGCACGGCGACCAGAAACGTCCACAGGTCCTGGATGCCCATCCACGGCATGGCGGCGTTCTCTTGTTACGTGGGGCCGCCATTGTCGGCCAGTGCCGCCGTTGGCGACAGGGGGCGGGTGAGGCCAGTGGGCATGCCAGACAGCAGCGGTTGCAGGTGCTGGCGCAGCTGCGCATGCAGTTGCCGTACCGCTGGCGAGAACTGCTTGCGGTGCGGGCATACCAGCTGCAGCGGGATGCTGCTGCCAACACCATCGAGCAGCAGCTGCAGGCGCCCGGCCAGCACGTCCTCGCGCAGGTCCAGCCAGGACTTGTAAGTGATGCCTTCGCCGGCCACGGCCCAGCGTCGCACTACATCGGCGTCGTCGCAGACCAGCGGACCGCGCACCGGAATCACGCTGCGACGCCCGTCGACCTCGAATGACCAGCGATCGTAGGCGCGGCCGTTGAGTTGATAGACCAGGCAGTCGTGCTCGCGCAGATCCTCCAGGCGGGTAGGCGTGCCGCGCCGCTGCAGGTAGCCGGGCGAGGCGGCCAGCACGCGTCGATTGCCTTCCAGCAGCGGCAGCGCGACGTAGCTGGCGTCGTCGAAGTGGCCGATGCGGATGGCCACGTCGACCGGGTCGCGGAATACATCGGCCACCTCGTCGGACAGGCGCAGGTGCAGGCGCAGCCGCGGGTGCGCGGCGCGGAAGGCGCTCAGCCAGGGCAGCAGCAGGTTGCGGCCGAGGTCCGAGGGCGCCGACAGCTGCAGGGTGCCGTGCAGCTCGGTGTCCTCGCCCTGCACACGCGCCTGGCCCTCGCGCAGGGTGGCCAGTACCTCCTGCGCATACGGCAGGTACAGCGCACCCTCGCCGGTGAGGCGCAGGCTGCGGGTGGTGCGCACGAACAGGCGCAGGTCCAGCTCGCGTTCCAGCCGCGCCACCGCCGCGGCGACCTGCCCGGGCAGCAGGTCGGCCTCGCGCGCCGCCTGCGAGAAGCTGCCCAGTGCGGCAGTGCGGACGAACAGCTGCAGATCGTCGAAGCGGATCATCTTCATTGCCAGAGTGAAAGTGCTGCCCGATTCTGCGCCTTTCTGTGGGAGCGCGTGCGGCGCAACCTGTCGCCTCCTTCCCCACTGGACCGCTGCCATGCGCGCCATTGCCTACACCCAAGCCGGCCTGCCGATCGATGATGCCCAGGCCCTGATCGACATCGAACTGGAGCTGCCGCTGCCCGGCCCGCGTGACCTGCGCGTGGCGGTACGTGCGGTGGCGGTGAACCCGGTCGACACCAAGGTCCGTCGCGCCGTGGCCACCGATGGCCCACGCGTGCTGGGCTGGGATGCGGTCGGCATCGTCGACGCGGTGGGCAGCGAGGTGACCCTGTTCCAGCCTGGCGATGCGGTCTACTACGCCGGCGTCATCGACCGCCCGGGCAGCAATGCCGAGTACCAGCTGGTGGACGAACGCAGCGTCGGCCGCAAGCCGGCCAGTCTGGATGACGCCGCCGCCGCGGCGCTGCCACTGACCGCGATCACCGCCTGGGAGCTGTTGTTCGACCGCCTGAGAATTCCCGAGGGTGGCGGCGAAGGCCAGACCCTGCTGGTGATCGGCGCTGCCGGCGGTGTCGGTTCGATCCTGGTGCAGCTGGCGCGGAAGCTGACGAAACTGACGGTGATCGGCACCGCCTCGCGTCCGGATACCCAGGACTGGGCGTACGCAATGGGTGCACACCATGTGATCGACCACAGCCTGCCGCTGGCCGAGGGCCTGGCGCGGCTCGGCATCAGCGAGGTACAGCACGTGGCCAGCCTGACCCACTCCGACCAGCACTACGCGCAGATCGTGGAACTGCTGGCGCCGCAGGGCCAGCTTGGGCTGATCGATGATCCCGGCCAGGTGGACGTGATGGCGCTCAAGCGCAAGGCGTTGTCACTGCACTGGGAGTCGATGTTCACCCGGCCGCTGTACAAGACCGCCGACATGCAGCGCCAGCATGACCTGTTGAACCGGGTGGCCGAGCTGATCGACACAGGCGTGCTGCAGACCACCCTGGGCGAGCATTTCGGGCGCATCGACGCGGCCAACCTGCGGCGTGCCCACGCGCTGCTGGAGAGCCACCGCGCCAAGGGCAAGATCGTGCTGGAAGGCTGGTAAGGCCCGGTTTTTCCTGTGGAGCCGAGCCTGCGCCCGGCTCTACAGCGTTTCATCCACGCATGGCGTGGATCAGCCGTGTCGACCAAGGTCGACACCTGCCAACAGCTGCGGAAGCCACTGCTCAGGCCACACCGTTGTCGACGTACTCGGCGAAACCGGGCTGCTGCCGCAGGCGTTCGAACCAGGCATCTACGTGTGCCAGTACCGGCTTGCTGCCCGGCGTGCTGCACCAGCGTTGGGTCGACAGCCCGAGCACGATGTCGGCCAGAGTGAAGGTGTTGCCCGCCACGTAGCCGTCGGTAGTGGCCAGCTGTGCATCAAGGACGCCCATCAGCCGGTTCCACTGCGCCAGGCTGGCCTCGGCACGGGCGTCATCCGGATAGTCCGGATGCTGGCGCACGCGCGCCATGAACACATGGCGCCATGCGCTGTTGAGGTCGCTGGCCTGCCAGTCCATCCACTGCTCCACCCGGGCCCGGTCCTTTGCTGCATGTGGCAGCAGATCCTCGCGACCGGCGCGTGCGGCCAGGTAGCGGCAGATGCTGTTGGATTCCCACAGCACGAAGTCGCCATCACGCAGCACCGGCACCTGCCGGTTGGGGTTCAGCGTGGCCAGCAGGTCCGGCGAGGGGGCCGGTTCGTGGTGCAGGGGCAGATCCAGCCCCGCGCACAGCCACAGCACTTTACGCACATTGATGGAGGTGGGCTTTCCGTAGAGGACGACCATGGTCCTGACGCAGCAGTTGAGACTCGGCCAGCCTACACTTGCCCCATGCAAACCGAATATCTGCTCATTGGCGGCCTTCTATTGGCCGTGCTCATCCTGCAGCTGGTCGCCCTGCTGCGCCGCCCGCCGCATGACCGCCTGGAACAGGCGGTGCGCGAGGAGGCGCGGGCCGGGCGCAGCGAGCTGCGCGAACAGCTCGATGGCTTCGCCCGCGCGCTGACCGATCTGTCCACCCGCACCGACCAGCGCCTCGACCTGCTGCGCGAAGCGCTGGGCGAAGATGCCCGCAAGGCGCGCGCCGAAGCGGCCGAGAGCCAGCAGCGCGGCGCGGCGTTGATGGGACAGCGGCTGCAGGAGCTGCGCGGCCAGCTGGAGACCTTCGGCCAGCAGCAGGAAGCCCGCATCCATGCGTTTGGCCAGCAGCTGCAGGAGCTCACCGGGCGTACCGATACCCAGCTCGGCGCGCTGCGGCAGACCCTGGTGGACGATGCACGCAAGGGCCGCGAGGAGGGCGCGCAGTCGCAGCAGCGCCTGACTGAAAGCCTTGGCCTGCGCCTGCAGGAACTGACCCAGCGCAACGAGCAGCGCATCGCCGAGATGCGCACGACGCTGGAAGAGCAGCTGCGCGCGCTGCAGAGCGACAATGCGCAGAAGCTGGAACAGATGCGCGTGACGGTGGATGAGAAGTTGCAGTCCACCCTGGAAACACGCCTTGGCCAGTCCTTCAAACTGGTCTCGGAGCGCCTGGAGCAGGTGCAGCGCGGCCTCGGCGAGATGCAGCAGCTGGCCACCGGCGTGGGTGACCTCAAGCGCGTGCTGACCAACGTCAAGACGCGCGGCAGCTGGGGTGAAGTACAGCTGGAGAACATCCTCGAGCAGACCCTGATCCAGGAGCAGTACGCGCGCGGGGTGAAGGTACGCCCGGATAGTGGCGAAATGGTCGACATCGCCGTGCGCCTGCCGGGTCGCAGCAGCGACGACACGCCGGTGTGGCTGCCGATCGACTCCAAGTTCCCACGCGAAGACTACGAGCGCCTGCTGGACGCACAGGAGCAGGGTGATGCCGAACTGGTACGCGTGCAGGGTGCGCAGCTGGAGCGTGCGGTGAAGGTGCAGGCCAAGTCGATCTGCGAGAAGTACATCGTGCCGCCGCACACCACCGACTTCGCGGTGATGTTCCTGCCTACCGAAGGCCTGTATGCCGAGGTGATCCGGCGCCCCGGCCTGGTCGATCTGCTGCAGCGCGACCACCGCGTGGTGGTCGCCGGGCCGACCACGATCACCGCACTGCTCAACAGCCTGCAGATGGGCTTCCGCACGCTGGCCATCGAGAAGCGGTCCAGCGAGGTGTGGAGCCTGCTGGGTGCGGTGAAGACCGAGTTCGGCAAGTTCGGCGATGTGCTGGACAACGTGAAGGCCAAGCTGGACCAGGCCAGCAAGCAGATCGACCAGACCGGGGTGCGCACCCGCGCGATCGCCCGCAAGCTGAGGGATGTCGAGTCGCTGCCGGTTGAGCAGAGCCGCCAGTTGCTGCCGGACGCGCTGCCAGCAGAGGAAGGCAGTGACGGCGACGAGGCCTGAGCCACGCTGACACGCCGCCTGCATCGCCGATGCGTATGCTGGCGGCCTGTCCGCCTCGATCAGGTATCGTCATGCGCCTGCGCCGCTTCACCAGCCTTGTCCTGACCGCGCTGCTTGCCGCCTGCAGCAGCGCACCACCGGCTGCCGATACGACCGCGGCACCTGCCGCAGCCACCAGCCCTGAAGCGGCCGAGGCGTATCGCGAAGCGCGCGACGTCGACTGCCAGGCCGCCGGCGGCAGCCTGCAACGGCTGGGCCGGCTGCAACGCGAGCAGTGCGTGATTCCCTATGCCGATGCCGGCAAGGCCTGCAGCCGCAAAAGCGACTGCACGGGCCAGTGCCTGGCCGGTCCCGAGGTGGGCGCTGGCAGCGCCGCTACCGGTACCTGCCAGCGCGATGTGCGCCAGAACTTCGGCTGCCGCCAGCGCATTGATGACGGCAAGGCGCAGGGCACGATCTGCGTGGACTGATCGTAGTGGCGGCCACTGGCCGGCAACCGCATGAACCCTTGCGAACGGTCGCACGTTTGCCGGCCAGCGGCCGGCACTACCGCCATCGCGCGGCGCTATGCTGGTGGGCCATTCCCCGCTGTTGCCGGAGCCCCCGCGTGAGCACCCCGATCCAGGACATTTCCCTCACCACCATCGACGGCCAGCCGTCCTCGCTTGCCGACTACCAGGGCAAGGTACTGCTGCTGGTCAACGTCGCCTCCAAGTGCGGCCTGACCCCGCAGTACGAAGGCCTGCAGGCGCTGTATGCGGAAAAGCACGCGCAGGGTCTGGAATTACTGGGCTTCCCCGCCAACAACTTCCTCGGCCAGGAGCCGGGCAGCGAGGCAGAGATCCAGCAGTTCTGCCAGCTCACCTACGACGTCAGCTTCCCGATGTTCTCCAAGATCAGCGTGGCCGGTGACGATACCCATCCGCTGTACCAGCAGCTGACCGCCGCCCAGCCGCAGTCGATCGGCGAAGGCCCGCTGCGTGAGCGCCTGGCCAGCAAGGAGATCCCGATCCACGCAGCACCGGCGGTGCTGTGGAACTTCGAGAAGTTCCTGGTTGGCCGCGACGGCAAGGTCATCGCGCGTTTCGCCCCGGACGTGGCTGCCGATGACGCGCGCCTGCGCGAGGCCATCGAGGCAGCGCTGGCAGCCTGAGGAAAGCGTGCCAACCAAGGTTGGCACCTACCGGAAAAGAAAAACCCCGCCGAGGCGGGGTTTTTCATGCGCTGCAGACCGGACTCAGTGCGTCCACTGCGGCATCGGCATCGCATCGACCGGGATCGGCGAATTGGCATCGTCGTGGCCACGGTCGCGCTTGCTGCGCAGATCGTTCTCGATCTGGTAGTTGCGGCGCTGCATCCACGCATCGCGTACCAGCGAGTACTCGTCCACGGCGGTGTCACGCAGGTCGTCGATCGCCAGCAGCTGCGCGCGGGTATCGACCAGCTGCATGCCCTGCAGGCCGATGCGGATCTTGTCCTCTTCGATGCGGCGGATCGGCGACAGCGGAATGTCACCGGCCAGGCCGAACACATCGCGCACGGTGCGAGGGCCGAAGAACGGCAGTTCCACGTAACGCGAACGACGCCAGCCCCAGGCACCCAGGGTCTGCCCGAAGTCCTCATTGCGACGCGGCACCATCGCCTTGCTGGCCGGATCGAACAGGCCGCCGATACCCAGCGTGCTGTTCATCAGGAAGCGGCCGAGGCTGTCCCACGCATCTGCACCGCGGCCCTGCAGCAGCTGGTTGGTGATGGTCACCGGTGCGCGCAGGTTGCTGAAGAAGTTGCTGACGCCGGTGCGGGCGAAGCGCGGCACCACGTGGGTGTAGGCCGTGGCCAGCGGGCGGGCGATGCCACGGTCAACCGCGTTGTTGAACGTGTGCACCTTGCGGTTGAACGGTTCCCACGGATCGTAGGCTGCCGCGCTGCCAGTGTTACCGGCACCGCCGTAGAGGGCATCGAAGTCGTCGTCACCACCGGGGGCGGTCGCCGCCGCGGCCCTGGCCGCATCGGTGTCGGCGCTGCGGGCCGGTGCAGATGGCGGCGTGGCCGGCGCAGGTGCGGCAACCACGGCTGTTGCCGGTGCGGCATCGACCGTAGCGGTATCGGCGGTGGGGGCAGAGGCCTCGGCGATGGTGCTGGCCGGGACCACGGTGCTGGCTGCGGGCGCATCGCTGCGTGCGGGCTTGCCGGCGCAGGCGGTCAGGGCGGTGGCCAGGACGATCAGGGGGAAAGTGCGTACGACGTTCATGTCAGCTCGCAGCAGAAGTAGCGTTGAAATCCAGGTCGGGCGACAGCCGGTAGGCTGCGCTCAGCTCGTTGTAGCCGGCCGGCGCGCCGGAGACTGCCAGCGGGTGACCGCTCTTGCGCGCACGTGCGGCCAGCTCGGCCAGCAGCGCCAGGCCGGCGCTGTCCACGCGTTCGACCTCACCCAGCTCCAGCCGTGACAGCGTTGCCGGCAGGGCCTGCAGCTGCGGCCACAGCGCGATCACCGCGGCACGGTCGAGCACCCCGCGCAGGCGCAGGGTGTCGCCTTCCAGCAGCGCCAGTGCGTTACTTGCCATTGCCCGCGGGCCCGGCCTGCATGCTGCCGCTGTGCAGTTCGTTGGCCACCTGCTTGATGCCCTTCTGGCGCAGCGGGGTGTCGAACTGGTTGCGGAAGGTCTGCACGTAGGAAATGCCTTCGATGTTGACGTCAAAGATCTTCCACTGGCCGTTCACGTTGCGCATCCAGTACTCGACCGGGGTCGGTTCGTTGCCGGCGCGCACCAGTTCGGTGCTCACGCGCACGCCACGATTGCCCGGCAGCGGGCTTTCACCCTTCAGGCGGAAGCTCGGCTTGCCCTGGATGTTGAGCAGGGTGGAGCCGTAGCGCTGCATCAGGCTGTCGGCCATGGCATCGGCGAACAGCTTGATGTCGGCGTCGGAGGCGCCGCGGGCGTGCGGGCCCAGCACCAGGCGCGCGGCGTAGTCGCGGTCGAAGGTGCGGGTCAGCTCGCTGTCGATGTAGCTGCGCAGGCTGGCCGGGTTGCTGGTGAACTCGCTCTTGCGCTGCTGCAGCGTGGACAGGATGCGGCTGCTGGCATCGATCACCACCTTGCCGGCCTGGCTTTGCGTTGCGGCAGCGGCAGGCGCAGCGGCCTGGGCCTGGGCCAGGAACGGGGTGGCCGCCAGCAGCGCCGAGGCGAGCAGGGCCGGGATCAGTTTCATCTTCATGGTTGCGGTTCCGTTGCAGGCGCCTGCGCGCCATCGTTGGGCTTCTGAGCAGCGCCGCCACCGGCACCGCCACTGAACATGTACTTGCCGACCAGCTGGATCAGGTCCACCGCTGGCTGGGTGAAGACGATCTCGTCACCGGCCTTCAGCACGTCCGGATCACCGCCCGGCTGCAGACCGATATAGCTCTCGCCGAGCAAACCGCTGGTGAAGATGCCGGCCGAGGTGTCCGCCGGCAGGTCCTTGACCTTGCTGTCCATGCGCAGGGTGACGATCGATTCGAACTTCACCGGGTCCAGGTCGATCGAAGCGACCTGGCCGACAGTGACGCCGCCGATCTTCACCGGTGCCTGCTTGCGCAGCTGGCCGACCTGGGAGAAGCGTGCCTTCAGGTCGTAGCCTTCGCTGCCCCAGCTCCAGCGCTGGTTGGTCGAGGCCACGGCCAGCACCATCAGCGAGGCCAGGGCCAGCAGCAGGAAGGCGCCGACGGAAAATTCGAGTCTGGGACCGCGGATGGCCATGTGGATTACCTGATCGAGTCGTTGTGGCCGCGCGCGCCTGCGCACCGCCGGTGGAGGGGTTAGGTGAACAACATTGCCGACAGCACGAAGTTGAACATCAGCACCAGCAGTGAAGCGTTGACCACCGCACGGGTGGTCGCCACCGAAGTGCCTTCAATGGTCGGCTCGGCGTGGAAACCCACATAGGCGGCAACCAGCGCGGCAGTGCCGCCGAAGATCGCCGACTTCAGCATTGCCACGCCGAAGTCGTCCCAGAAGTCCACGCTGTTGCGCAGCGCCGACCAGAACACGCCATTGTCCAGGCCCAGCACGTGCACCGCTTCGAAGTAGCTGGCACTGATTGCAAGCGAACAGAAGATGCCGGTCAGCAGCGGCACGGTCAGCACCGCCGCCCAGAAGCGCGGCGCCACCGCCTTGGCCACCGGGTCGATCGCCATCAGCTCCAGCGCCTTGATCTGGTCGGTGGCACGCATCAGGCCTAGCTCGGCGGCGATCGAGCTGCCAGCGCGGCCAATGAACAGCAGCGCGGTCAGCACCGGTGCCAGCTCGCGGTACAGCGAAAGCCCGAGCAGGGTCGACAGTGCGTCGGCCGCACCGAAGGTGGTCAGCGTGCGGTAGCCCTGCAGGGTCAGCACCAGGCCGACGAAGGCACCGCCGACGGCGATGATCGGCAGCGAGCGCGCACCGATCTTGTAGATCTCGCGGGTCAACTCGGCCAGGAAATCACGGGTCGGCAGCGAACCGCGCAGCACGGTCAGCGAGAACAGGCCGGCACGACCCAGCGAGCGGGTGGCTTGAACGAACGGCATCAGGCGACCCTCGCGCGCGGCGCGGCATCGAACGGGATGGGGCCATCGGGCTGGCCGTGCAGGAACTGCCGCAGCAGCGGGTCCTGGCTGGACTGCAGTGCCTCGGGCGTGCCCTGGAACACGATGCCGCCATTGGCGATCGCGATCACCTGGTCGCAGATCGGCAGGGTCTCGTGCACGTGGTGGCTGACGATGATGCTGGTCAGGCCCAGGCTGTGGTTGAGGCGCTGGATCAGGCTCATGATCACCCCCGAGGCGATCGGGTCCAGCCCGGTCAGCGGCTCGTCGTAGATCATCAGCGGCGGGTCCAGCGCCAGTGCACGGGCCAGCGCCACGCGGCGCGCCATGCCACCTGACAGCTCGCGCGGCCAGGCATCGGCGGCGGCCAGCAGGCCCACCGCATGCAGCTTCATCTGCACCAGCCGGCGCAGCACGGCGGTCGGCAGGCGGGTGTGCGTACGCAGCGGCAGCGCCACGTTTTCCGCCACGGTCAGGTCGGTCAGCAGGCCGTTGCCCTGCAGCAGCACGCCCACGCTCTTGCGCATTTCCAGCAGCGCGCCGCTGTCATGCGGAATCGGCTTGCCGAACAGGGTGACCTCGCCGGCGACCGGGCGCAGTTCGCCGGTCAGCGCCGCCAGCAGGGTCGACTTGCCGCTGCCGGACGGACCCAGAACGGCGGTGATGCTGCCCTTGGGCACCTGCAGCGACACGTCGCGCAGGATCGTGCGTCCGCTCCGGTCGATGCGGACGTTGGATAACTGCACCAGACTGGAGGTGGAAGCCGACATGGGCACCATTAACGTTTTTTAGACATCGAAGGATCGGGCCCGTCGGCTGAACATAAGCAGACTGGACGGTGCAGTATTGTTGCACGACAAGCCTCGGCGGAGGCCGGGACAATCGGCTGGCGTCCCGGAACAATCCGTACCGCTGGCGGCCCAACCATTGAATACTGCCTGCTGTCCTGCACACTGTGCATGATGAGTGACCCAGGCAGCGATTTCCGCCTCTACCATTCCAACTCCCTGGACGTGCTGGCCGCACTGCTGGCGCGCAATGTGCGTGCGCCCGTTCCTGGCCAGCCGCTGCTGGCACCGGAAGTGGTGCTGATCCCGCAGGTAGCGATGCGGCGTTGGCTGCAAGCGACACTGGCCGCCGAGTTCGGTGTGGCTGCGAACCTCGAATTCCTCACCCCGGGTGAGTTCGTGGCGCGCGCGCTGAAGGCCAACGTCAGCGGCGAGCAGGACGACCTGGACGCGGCCGGCCTGCATTGGAAGCTGTACCAGGCCCTGCGCGACCCGGCGTTGCTGGCGCAGCCACCGATGCGCGCGCTGCAGTCCTATCTTGCCGGCGATGACGCATTGAAGCCGTGGGCGCTGGCTGGCGAGCTGGCCTCGGTGTTCGAGAAGTACCAGGCGTGGCGCCGCGACTGGCTGCTGCGCTGGGCGGCCGGTGCCGATCCAGCCGATCCGCAGGCGATCCTGTGGCGCACCATCACCCACGGCCACGACTATCGCGCGCGCCGCATCCAGGAGTACCTGGACCGCTTCGAGGGTGCCGGTAAGCCGCTGCCGCAGGGCTTGCCGCTGCGCATGTCCGCGTTTGCGACGCTCAACATCTCGCCCGACGTGCTGCGGGTGATGGCCACCCAGGCACGTGTTGGCGAGCTGCACTTCTATATGCCCACCCCGGTGCAGTCGTACTGGGGCGATCTGCAGACCCTGGCCGAGCGCCTGCGCAGCGGCGCGCCCGATCCCTTCGGCGAAGCAGCCGGCGAGAACCGTCTGCTGGAAGCCTGGGGCGCGGCCGGGCGCGACTTCATGGCGGTGCTGGGCAGTTACGAGGTGGTGCATCCGGCCGGCGAAATCGCCGCCTATTCCGATCCGGAGGACGACACCCGGCCGACCCTGGACGAAGGCGGCCTGTCCGACAGCCTGCTGCATCGCCTGCAGCGCGATCTGTTCCACCGCCGCGCACTGCCCTCGGGTGAGCTGCGTGACGGGCTTCGCAGCGACGACCCCAGCCTGCAGGTACACGCCTGCCATACCCGCCTGCGCGAGTTGCAGGTGCTGCACGACCAGCTGCGCAGCCTGCTGCAGGACCCGCGCTTCGATCCGCCGCTGCAGGCGCGCGAGATCGCGGTGCTGGCGCCGGACATCGATCCCTACGTGCCGTACCTGGAAGCGGTGTTCGGCGGCCGTGGTGGCGAGGAGGAGCACATCCCCTATGCGCTGGCCGACAGCAGCCCGCTGGCCGGTGAACCGCTGGCTGATGTGTTCGTGCACCTGCTGGGCCTGCCGGTCTCGCGCTTTGGCCTGAATGAAGTGCTGGACCTGCTGGCCAGCGCGCCGCTGGCCGAAGCGGCCGGGCTGGAAGCGGTGGACTTCGACCGCCTGCATGGCTGGCTGCAGCAGGCCGGTGCACGCTGGGGCCTGGATGCGAAGCACCGCCACCAGCACCAGGCGCCGGCCGACGACGCCTACACCTGGCAGTTCGCGCTGGATCGCCTGGTGCTCGGCCATGCCACCGGCAGCGAGGCCGACCTGGCGGGTGTCGCACCGTGGATCGAACTGGAAGGCGGCGCGCTGGACGCGCTGGACCGGCTGCTGCGCCTGCTGCGCGTGCTGGCGATCTACCAGCGTCGCCTCGGCGAGCTGCTGACCCCGGCGCAATGGCGACAGCGCCTGCTGTCGTTGCTGGATGCACTGCTGCCCACCGCGCCGAGTTCACCCAACAGCCAGCGTGCCCTGGAGCGCCTGCGCAAGCTGCTCAACCAGTTCGCCGAGGATGCTGCCAAGGCCGGCTTCGCGGAAGGCGTGCCGCCGGAGGTGGTACGTGCGCACTTCGCCGGCGCGCTGGGCGAGGCCGATACGCGCGCACCGCTGCTGACCGGTGGCATCAGTTTCGGCCGCATGGTGCCGATGCGACTGCTGCCATTCCGGGTGATCTGCGTGCTGGGCCTCAATGATGGCGATTTCCCGCGCCGTGACCCGGCGGCCGGTCTCAACCAGCTCACCGCCGAACTGGACACGCCGCGCCGCCGACCGGGCGACCGCTCCACCCGCGAAGACGACCGTTTCCTGTTCCTGCAGCTGTTCGCCGCCGCGCAGGAGGTGTTCTACCTCAGCTACCTCGGTGCCGATCCGCGCGATGGCAGCGTGCGCGAGCCGTCGGTGCTGGTCAGTGAACTGATCGATGCCGCCGCTGCGTATCACCTCGATCCGCCTGCGGCGGTCCGCGACTTCACCGTGCGCCACGCACTGCAGCCGTTCTCACCGGCGGCGTTTGGTGATGGCGATCCGCGTCGCTTCAGCTATCGCCGCCAGTGGCATCCGGCGGCCGGTCGCCTCACTGGCCAGCGCGGTGGACTGCAGCCGTGGTTCGACGCACCGCTGCCACCGCCGCTCGACGATGCGGTGGAGGACGACGTCGCACTCGATACCCTGCGCCGTTTCCTGTGCGATCCGGCCGGGCAGTTCCTCGCGCAGTCGCTGGGCCTGCGCCTGGCCGACGATATCGAGGAGGTCGATGACCTGGAACCGCTGGTGCTGTCATCGCGCGGCCCGGAAAAGCGCAGCGTGCAGGCGGCGGTGGTGCGTGCCACGCTCAGCGGCGATACCGAGCCGTTGTACCCGCGGCTGCGCGCGCGCGGCCTGCTGCCGTCCGGCCCATTGGGCGAGCGCCAGTTCGAGGGGGAGCAGTTGAAGACGCGCCCGTATGCCAGTGCGTTGCTGGGCTGGATGCAGGGCGAACCGCTGGAAAGCCGTCGCTACGAAGTGGACATCGACGGCGTGCGCCTGCATGGCCGCGTGGCCGATCGGCATCCCGAGGGCTTGGTGCGCCTGCGCGCCGGTACCCTCAATGGCAATGCAGTGATCCGCCAGGGCCTGGACTGGCTGCTGGCCAACGCCGCCGGCGATGCGTTGCCGCTGGTGCAGTTCCACGATGGCGGTGACGCCGGGCCCGGCCCGCATGTGCTGCCAGCACTGAGCGCCCCCGCTGCACGCACCGCGCTGCGTGCGCTGCTGCAATTGCGCGAGCGCGGCCTGCGTGAGCCGCTGCGCTTTGCCCCGTATACCGGCTGGGTGCTGTACAACGCGCCAGCAGAAAAACAGCGCAGCGAAGGCTGGAAGCAGTGGCATGGCAGCGACCGCAGCTGGGGTGAATCCAGCAGCGACGCCTGGCAGCTGCTGCTGCGCGGTGCCGACCCGTTTGCCACCGATGCCAGCTATGCCGAGCTGCTGCGCAACAGCCAGGTGGTCTTCAGCGCGGTGCGCGAAGGCCGCACTCTCGGTACCGAAGCACGCCAGGAGGGCAACGCATGAACACCGCCATCGAAGACAAGGAAACCCAGCGTATGGCGGGCGATCCCTACCTGGCCCTGCCGCTGGACGGCATTCGCCTGATTGAAGCCAGCGCAGGCACCGGCAAGACCTTCACCCTGGCCACGTTGTTCACCCGACTGGTGGTGGAGCAGGGCCTGCGTATCGGCCAGATCCTGGCGGTGACCTTCACCGATGCGGCCACCCAGGAACTGCGCAAACGCATCCGCGAGCGCCTGGCGCTGGCCGCGCGCCTGGTCGATCTGGAACCGGCCGAGGGTGAAGCACCCGACGCGAGATTGACCCGCGACGTGCTGCAGCGTCATCTGCAGGGCGGCTCCGAGAGCGCCGCTGCACTGAAGCGCCGCCTGCAGGTGGCTGCCGACGAAATCGACCTGGCGTCCATCTTCACCATCCACGGCTTCTGCACCCGCGTGCTGCGCGAGCATGCGCTGGAAAGCGGCCACACCTTTGATCCGCCGGAACTGCTGGCCAGCGATCGTGAACTGCTGGAGGAGCTGGCCGCTGATCTGTGGCGGGTGCATGCCAATGACCCGGCCACGCTGGAGCCGCTGACCTGGCTGTGGTCCAACCCGGACGCGCTGGCGGCCGATCTGCGCGCGCTGCTGGGAACGCCGCCACTGCACCCGTTGCCACAGCCGGTGACGCTGGCTGATCCACACCCGGCGCTGCAGAGCGCGGCCGAGGCACTGTCCGCAAGCGTGCGCGAACATGGCGAGCAGTTCTTCATCGACCTCTGCGATGCCGTCGACAACAAGTGGATCAACGGCGTGTCCTACAAGCTGGGCTGGCTGCACCCGCTGGGCCGACAGCTGCTGGCCTGGGCTGAGCGCGGCGACCCGCGCGAGCTGCTGGCCAGCGAGCGCCTGCCGGCGCTGCTGCCGGATGTGCTGGCCGACAAGACCAACAAGAAATTCCTCGACCGCACGCCGTCGTCGCTATTGCAGGAACCGTTGGCGCGCTATGTAGCGCTGCTGGCCGAACGCGATGCCTGGTTGCGTGCCACTGCATTGAATTTCCTGCACGCGCTTCGCGGCGAAGCCATGCAACGCCTGCAGGCGCTGAAGCGCACGCGCCGGGTACAGACCTACGACGACCTGATCGATGGCGTGGCGTTGGCACTGGAAGGCCCGCAACGGTTGACGCTGGTGAAACAACTGCGTGCGCAGTACCGCATCGCGCTGGTCGATGAGTTCCAGGACACCGACGATCGCCAGTGGGGCATCTTCCACACCGTGTTCGGCGATTCGCCGGAGGTGCGTGAACTCGGCCTGCCACCGGCGCTGTTCCTGATCGGCGACCCCAAGCAGGCGATCTACGGCTTCCGCGGCGGTGATATCCACACCTACCTGAAGGCCAAGCAGGTGGCACAGCAGGCGCCGGTGCTGGACCAGAACTTCCGCTCGCGACCGGCTGTGCTGCGTGCGTTGCAGGCGCTGTACGACAACGGTGGCGAAGACGCCTTCCTCGAACGCGACATCCAGTTCGAGCCGGTGCGGCCCGGTGGCGTGCGCATCGACGAGGACTACCAGCGTGATGGCCATGCCGCCACGGCACTCACCCTGCGCGTGCTGCGCAGTGGCGGTGACAAGGCGATGAGTGCGGACGCCTCGCGTGATGCCGCGACCCAGGCCTGCGTGGCTGCGATTCACCAGATCCTGGTCGAGGCGCGTGCGGGCAATGCCGTGCTGCGTGGGCGCCCGGTTCAACCCGGTGATATCGCGGTGCTGGTGCGCTCGCATCGCGAGGCCACGCTGGTGCAGCGCGCGCTGGCGGCGGTCGGCATTCCCGCGGTGGCAGCCGGCAAGCAGAGCCTGTTCGCCACCGCTGAAGCGCGCGATCTTCGTGCGCTGCTGCTGGCGCTGCTGCAACCGGCTGACGAAGGCCGCCTGCGTGCAGCGTTGGCCACTGTCCTGCTCGGTCAACGCGCCAGCGCGATCGCGGCGATGGAGCGCGAGGGCGACCTGCAACGCGAGTTCCAGGCACAGCTGCTGAACTGGCGCGAGCGCTGGCAGCGCGGCGGACCGTTCGCGGTGATCGCCGATGTCTGTGCCGCACAGGGCGAACGCCTGCTGGCGCTGATCGACGGCGAGCGCCGCCTGACCAATTACCTGCAGCTGGGCGAACTGCTGCAGGAAGCCTCGGCGCAGGCGCTGGGCATGCACGGTCTGCTGGACTGGCTGCAGGGGCAGATGGCCAGCGCCGATCAGGATGACGAGCAACAGCTGCTGCGCCTGGAATCGGATGCGCGCCGGGTACAGATCATCACCCTGCACAAGAGCAAGGGCCTGGAGTATCCGCTGGTGTTCCTGCCCTTCGTCGGCATCGACGGCGGCGCACCGAACACCGCCTCGCACTGCACGGTGCACGTCGGTGGCCAGCGCCAGCTGCACTGGAAGCTGGACAAGGACGAGGCCTGGGAAGCGGCCAGCAACCAACGTGAGCGCGAGCAGCGGGCCGAGGATGCGCGCCTGCTGTATGTGGGACTGACCCGTGCCGAGCATGCGCTGTGGATCGCCGTGGGTGATCTGGCCGGGCTCGGCAAGACGCGGCTGGCGCCGCTGCTGGGTGACCTGCAGGCGCTGCGCGCGCACGCCGATGTGCACATCGATGACAGTGAGGCAGCGGCCGCGCTGCCGCAGCTGGCGGCCGAAGTGGAAGGTGACCTTCCGGCGGTGCGTGCCCTGACCCGGCGCGTCCCGCACGACTGGTGGGTGTACAGCTTCACCCAGCTGGCCCACGCCGATGCCGGCGCGGGCAGTGATATCGAAGCCGCCGCCACCGAGCTGCCGGCGCCCGCTGCCGACGAACCCGCTGGCCCGGAACTGCCACTGGAACCGGCGTTGCCGGAACCCGCCGCGGCGGCCGAAGACAGCACACCGGTCGACCCGCGCTTCATGGGCAGTCGCTTCGGCAACGTGCTGCACGAAGCGATGGAGAACGTCGACTTCGCCGCATGGGGTGATTGGCAGCCAGGTCTGCAAGCCCCTGAGGGACAGGCCGAGGTATTGCGCAAGGCACTGCACGACGAAGGATATGCTGACGTCGATCTGGATGATGGCGTGTCCGTACTGGTGCCGCTGGTCGGCCACACGCTCACCGTGCCGCTGCCCGAAGGCGGTGCGCTGCACAGCCTGGGTGAAGGCGAGCGTCGCGCGGAAATCGACTTCCATTTCGCCATCGAGCCGACCACGGTGCCGGCGCTGCTGCAGGTGCTGCATGCGCACGGTGTTTCCAGCACGCGACGCGGCTTCGGCCAGCGCCGCCGGTTGGAAGGGCTGATGACCGGCATGATCGACCTGACCTATGTGCGCGATGGGCGCTGGTACGTGCTCGACTACAAGTCCAACCGCCTGCCTGGTTACAGCCCGGACCTGCTGGCCATTGCCATGCGGCACAGCGAGTACGACCTGCAGGCGCTGATCTACACCGTGGCCCTGCATCGCTGGCTGCGTTTCCGCCTGGGTGCGGCCTACGACTACGAGCGCGACATGGGCGGCATCCGCTATCTGTTCTGCCGCGGCCTGGATGCCGCCGGCAACGGTGTGCATGTGGACCGCTTCCCGTTGGCGCTGGTGGATGCCCTGGATGCGTTGTTCGCCGGTGGCGAACAGGCCCAGGCCGAACTGGCTGCGCGTGCCCGCGGAGCCAGTGCATGAGCCTGCTGAAGGAACTGCACCAGAAGGGCCTGCTGCGCACCCTCGACCATGCACTGGCGACCAGCCTGCAGCGGCTGCGCGACGACACGCCCGAGAGCGTGGCGCTGGCGGCTGCGCTTGCGTCGCTGGCGGTATCGCAAGGCCATGCTGCGTTCGATCCGGCGCAACCGCAGCGGTTGCTGGAAGGCGTACCCGAGTGGCCTGCCGCGCAGGACTGGCTGGAGCAGCTGTGCGCATCGCCGTGGGTCGCGACGCCGGAGCAGGCCGACGCCATCGCCGAGGATGCGCCGCTGGTGTTGGAGAACGGCCTGCTCTACCTGCGCCGCTATCGCGAGTACGAGCGTCAGCTGGCGGCTGGGCTGCAGCGCATCGGCCGGCATCCGCTGCCGGCGCCGGACATGGCAGCGTTGGCGCCTTTGTTCGCGCAGCTGTTCCCGCAGGCACTGGGCGGCGAAGATCATCAGGCACGCGCCGCCGGCGTGACCCTGCGCCATCCGCTGGCGCTGGTCACCGGCGGCCCCGGCACCGGCAAGACCACCACCATCGCGCGCCTGTTGCTGCTGCTGGCCGCGCAGGCCCGGCACGCCGGCCAGCCACTGCCCGAGGTGGCGCTGGCCGCGCCCACCGGGCGTGCCGCCGAGCGCATGGCCGAGAGCCTTCGCGTCGCCGTGCAACGGCTGCAGGAACAAGGACTGGACCCGGCGTTGTGCGCGGCGCTGCCCAGTACCGGCACCACCCTGCATCGCCTGCTCGGCGTGATTCCCGATTCACCGCGCTTCCGCCACCATGCCGACAATCCGCTGCCGGTGGATGTGGTGGTGGTCGACGAAGCCTCGATGATCGATCTGCCGATGATGGCCAAGCTGGTCGACGCGATCGCCAGCGGCACCCGGTTGATCCTGCTCGGCGATCCCGATCAGTTGCCCTCGGTCGAGGCCGGCGACGTGCTCAGCGCGATCCTGCGTGCCAGCGGTGATGGCATCGGTACCCGCGCTGATGACGCGCAGGCACTGCATGGTCTTCTGGCGCCGGCCATCTTGCAGCCGCAGGCCGCACCACGCGCCTTCGCCGGGCGCCGCGTGCAGCTGCAGCGCGGCTACCGGCAGAGCGATGCGCTGGATCTGGCACCGCTGGCCCACGCCGTGCGCGAGGGCGACAGCAGCACAGCATTGCAGCTGCTGCGCAGCGGTGAACTGGCCGGCGTGCATTTCCACGAAGGCGAGGCCGATCCGCTGCGTGGCCAGCGCGAGCACCTGCTGGGCCACTGGCGCGCACTGGCCGACGCGGCTGATCCAGTGCTTGCCCTGCAGCAGGCCGGGCGCCTGCGTGTGCTGACCGCCTTGCGCGAAGGCCCGCAGGGCGCACGCGGGCTCAACAGCCGCATCGAACAGCTGCTGGCCGGCAACACCCCCGGCTACTTCCAGGGTCGCCTGCTGCTGGTCACCGAGAACAGCTACCGGCATCGCCTGTTCAACGGCGATATCGGCATCTGCCTGCGTGATGGCAGCGGCGCGATGGTGGCCTGGTTCCCCGGCGACAGCGTCGACCAGCCGCGCGCCTTCCACCCGGCCGCACTGCCCGCGCATGAAAGCGCCTTCGCGATGACCGTGCACAAGGCGCAGGGTTCGGAGTTCGACGAAGTGTGGTTGCAGCTGCCGCGCCAGGACAGCCGCGTGCTGTCGCGCGAACTGGTCTACACCGGCCTGACCCGCGCCCGCCAGGTGCTGCATGTGGCCGGCAGCGCCGATGTGCTGCAGGCCGCATTGAAACGCCACGCCAGCCGATTGGGTGGTCTGGCCTGGCGACTGGGTGCGGAAGCGGTGGCCGAAGAGCCGGCGCGCATTGAACAGCCCATGGTGCAGGGCACGTTGTTCTGAAACGGGCGCGATGCGCCCCTGTAGAGTCGAGATCCTATGTTCGTGGTCAAGCCTGCTGGAAGCAGGCTTGACCCACCTTCAGCATGGCCGGATCGAAGTCCCGGCCGCTTTTGAACACACCCCAGGCGATCCTGGCCAGTTTTCTGGCCAGGATGTTGAAGACGGCGGTGCTGGGGTGACCGCGTTTTGACAGCTCGTCGTAGAGCGGTTGCCCCCGACGACACCGCTTGAGCCCCATGGCGGCCATGTAG
>NZ_JBDJKU010000027.1:0-54569 GCF_039673015.1 Stenotrophomonas sp. TWI1409 | reverse complement strand
TTTTGTTTCTTTTTTCCGTTGTTCTTGCCTTTTTACATCCCCCCCCCCCCCCCCCCCGACTCTACAAAAGCAGGACTCAACGAACTTCGAACGGCTGCTCCTGCCACTCTTCCACGCTGCCATCGCGGCCATACAGGCGCAGGCCCAGCCAATGCCTGCCCGGCGCCAGCGTGGTGGTATCCAGCGATGCGTCGAAGCCCACCGCCGGGTGCTGCGGATCGGTGCTGTCCGGCCACACGGGGCGCACGTCGAACACACGCCCATAGCGGGCGTCACCGATGGAACGGCCATCGACCAGCACTTCGACGCGTGCCAGGCCGACGCCATCCTTGAACGCCCAGCCCTTGATCGCGAACGTGCCGGACACCTTCTCGCCATTGGAAGGCGCATCCAGCCACGCCATCGCCGGCGTCACGCACGGCCCTTCCGCGCGCTGCACCGGCAGGCGGAACAACAGGAAGCGCTGGAACCCGTGATCACTGCTGACCACGCGTGGCGCCGGCATCGGCCCCACCTGATCGCAGATGGCGTGATAGCGCTCCAGCAGTTCGCGATAGCGCTGGTCGCTGGGTGACAGCACCAGCAGCATCGGCGCCGTGCGCTCGCCCTCATGCAGCAGGCCCCACTGTGCCAGCTGCGCGGTGCGGCCATGCTTGTCATTGAGCGGATGCGGCAGCACCTCGATGTTGCCATTGCCCAGCTGGAAGCCCAGTTCGGCGCCGACCTTGAAGTTGCCGGCCAGCACGCGCGTCCCTTCCGGCATCTGCCGAAGCTCTTCATGGACCGCTACGGCCAGTGGTTGCCAGCCAGCGAAATTGCGCGGGTAGTACTTGCTGCCGGCCATCTGCTCGCGCAGTGCCGGCGTGGATGCCATCAGGTAGTAGCCGAACGCCAGCACCATGCCCGCGCCTGCCAGCCACCAGCCGGTGCGGCGCAGCCAGCGCGGCCAGCCGTTGAGCACTACCGGCACCGCCACCAGCAGTGCGAGGTAGCCCGGCAGCGGCCAATGGAAACTGATCCGCTCGACGTCAGTGAAGAAGCCAAGCACGAAAATGCCCAACGTGGATACGCCGCCCACCAGGCCGAAATAGCGCCACTGCACGCGCGCACCGCCACCGCTCCGGGTTCCTGCCAGCGCCACCTTCCACATCGCCATGCACAGGATCGGCGTCACCAGCATCGGCTGGATCACCAGGAACCACAGCCCGCCCCATTCAAAGGCCCAGGGATGACGCTCGACCACCTGGAATTTCAGACCGGCATCGTGGTTGTCCGCATTCCACGCCAGCAGTGGCAGCCATGCCAGCACGCCCACCGCCAGTGCGACCCACACGCGCGGATCGGCCAGCATGCGCCGCCCCTGCGGCAATGCCAGCAGCGCGATGAAACCGACGCCGATGACACCGATGAAACGGTAGTGGCTGAGCGCACCGATCAGCAGGCCCAGCGCCAGCTTCATCGCCGAGGAGGCATCCACGTTGTGCAGCAGGCGCGCACCGGCGTGCAGGCAGATCACCGCCGCCAGCGCCATCGGCACGTCGGGTACCGCCAGCAGGCCCAGCGTCGCCGACAACGGCATCAACAGCGTGAGGCTGCCCGCCTGCCAACCCGCCACATTGCCGAACCAGCGCGTGGCCGTGCGCACCACCAGCAGCGGCAACAGCGCACCGATGGCCAGGAACGGCAGGCGCAGCGCAAGCACGTGATGACCGCCGAGCTCCACGCCCAGGCGGGCCAGCCAGGCGGTCAACCCGGGCAGATCCGAATAGGCCGCGGCCAGATGCTGGCCTTCCTGCCAATAGAACGCTTCGTCGACGAACAGCGGCAAGCGCGCGGCAACGATCAGCTTGGCCGCTGTGACCAGCGTCCATAACCAGAGAAATATCGTCCGTGCGCGCTGTTCGCCTTGCATTGCTCTATGGATAATCGAGTGGATTCCAGATCTGAGACGATCATGCCAGCTTCGTCCCCCAACCCCAGCATGCTAACCGATCAATTGCGTCAGGCCCTGCGGGAGGCACAGGATCAGGTGAACGCACTGGTACTGGGCAAGGTGCCGGAAGTCAGGCTGGCGTTCGTCGCATTGCTGTCCGGCGGTCACCTGCTGATTGAAGATCTGCCCGGCCTGGGCAAGACCACGCTGGCGCATGCGCTGGCCAGCAGCCTCGGCCTCAGCTTCCAGCGCGTGCAGTTCACCTCCGATCTGTTGCCCGCCGATGTGCTGGGCGTGTCGGTGTATGAAGCCGGCAGCCGTCAGTTCCAGTTCCACCCCGGCCCGGTGTTCACCCACGTACTGCTGGCCGACGAGATCAACCGCGCACCACCGCGCACGCAGAGCGCGTTGCTGGAAGCGATGGCCGAGCAACAGGTCACCCTGGATGGACAGACCCATGCCCTGCCCGATCCTTTCTTCGTGATCGCTACGCAGAACCCGGTGGATCTGTCCGGCACGTTCCCGCTGCCGGATTCGCAGCTGGACCGCTTCCTGTTGCGGCTGGCGATGGGTTACCCCAGCGCGCAGGCCGAGCGCGAGCTGCTGCGCGGCAGCGATCGCCGCGACCTGATCGCGCGTGCCGTACCGAAACTGGATGACACCCAGGTGCGCGCGCTGCGCGACGCAGTGAACCAGGTGCATGCCAGCGACGCGCTGATCGACTATGTGCAGGCGCTGCTGACCCGCAGCCGCCAGCATGCCGGTGTGCGCGTGGGCCTGTCGCCACGTGCGGGCCTGGCGCTGCTGCGCGCGGCCAAGGCACATGCCCTGCTGCTGGGGCGCGGCCATGTGGTGCCCGAAGACGTGCAGACCCTGTTCGTGGCGGTGGCCGGTCACCGACTGGTGGCGGAAGCCGAATCCAGTTCGGGTCCGGCACTGGCGCGCGCGATCCTGCAGACCGTCGCGGTGGACTGAGCGTGGCCACACGCTGGGCACGCATGCAGCTGCTGGCTCGGCCACGCAGGCCCGAAGCCTTGCCGAGGCGGCTGGACCGCCATCGCATCTATGTGCTGCCCACCCGCTTCGGCCTGTTCGTTGCCACCCTGCTGACGGCCATGCTGCTGGGCGCACTGAACTACAACAACAACCCGGCGCTGCTGCTGGCCCTGCTGCTCGCGGCAGCAGCAATCGCCAGTGCCATTGCCGCGCATCTCCAGTTGTCCGGCGTGCAGATCGATGCGATCTCCGCCGAGCCGGTAGCGGCCGGGCAACCGTTGCGTCTGCGCGTGGACCTCTCACTGCGTGACCCGCGTGCGCGGCACGGCCTGCATCTGCAGCTGGGTGACAGCAACGCCTGGACCTCGCTGCCTGCGCACGGCCGTGGCGAAGTGGAACTGGACGTTCCCAGCGAACGCCGTGGCTGGCTGGAACTGCCGCGCATCCGACTGTCCACCACCCAGCCGCTGGGCCTGGTGCGGGCGTGGTCGTGGGTGTGGCCGGAACAGCCGCTGCTGGTCTACCCGCTGGCCGAAGCCGTGGCGCCTGCACTGCCGGAGAGCGGCAGCGATCCGCTGCACACCCGCGCCCATGCCAGCGGCGAGGAACTGCATCAGCTACGCCCCTACCGGGCCGGCGATGCGCCGCGCAGCATTTCCTGGAAGCACTCGGCACGCCGCGACAGCCTGCTGGTGCGCGAGTACGAAAAGCCGGTCGGCATCGAAGTGATCCTCGACTGGCGCTCGTTGGCGCCGTTGGGCCATGAAGCACGCATCGCTCGATTGGCGCGCTGGGTGGATGTGGCAGAGCGCGAGGGCCGCCGCTACACCCTGCTGCTGCCTGCACACCCGCCGTTCGGGCCCGGTCAGGGCGCCAGCCACCATCACCTGTGCCTGCGCGCGCTGGCGCTGATGCCGCATGACTGAGACCCCGGCCCTGCTCGACCGCAATGCCCGCAACTGGACCCTGGCCAGCGCGGCGCTGGCCTTGTTGCCGTTGCTGCTGCAGCTGCCGCCACTGCTGGCTGGTGTGATCGCGCTGGCGGCGATCATCACCGCCGCCCTGTCGTGGCGGACAGTGTTGCCGATGCCGGTACGCCTGCTGCTGGTGCTGGGCATGCTCGGCGCCATCGTCTGGCAGATGGGCATGGTGCGCCCCGGGCGCGATACCGGTTGCGCACTGCTGGCCGCGATGCTGGCGATCAAGTCCAGCGAGCTGCGCAGCCTGCGTGATGCCCGCAGCCTGCTCGGCTTCGCGCTGTTCTCGCCCTTTGCAGCATTCCTGCTCGACCAGGGGCCGCTGACAACCGCGCTGGCCGCGCTGGCCGGGGGCAGCGCACTGATCGCGCTGCAACGCCTGGCCCAGGATGAAGGTCATGCCGGCCGCCTGCCACTGCGCGGGCAGCTGCATGGTGTCGGCCGCCTGTTGGCGATCGGCCTGCCGCTGGCATTGGCCTGTTTCTGGCTGTTCCCGCGCCTGGCCACGCCACTGTGGGGTGTTCCCGAGCGCGCCGTGGGTACGCCGGGGTTGTCCGACAGCATGGAGCCCGGCCAGTGGTTGGACCTGATGGCCGACGACAGCCCGGCGCTGCGCGTGCAGTTCTTCGGCATTCCACCCGAGCCGGCGCAGCGTTACTGGCGCGGCCCTGTACTGACCGCCTTCGATGGACGGCGCTGGACACGCGACCGCGCCAGCGCGCGGCGGCCTGCTGCGGTGGTTGAAGCAAGTACACAGGGCTGGGATTACCAGATCGACTACGAGCCGACCGAACGCCGCCAGCTGGTGGCGCTGGACCTGCCCAGCCGCGCGCCTGCAGGCAGCATGCTGGATGCGGACATGAGCCTGAGCAGCGAACGCCCGCTGGCCTCGCTCAGCCGCTGGCGGTTGCATTCAGCCCCTCCACTGCGTTTCGACAGCACGCTGTCGCCCTATCTGCGCCGCGCGACGCTGCAGCTGCCGACCGGCTTCAACCCGCGCACCGCCACGTTGGCGCAGCAATGGCGACAGGAGGCTGGCAGCGATGACGAGGCCATCGTGCGCCGCGCGCTGCAGTGGATCACCACCGACTTCTCGTACACGCTGGACACCCCTGCGGCGGGACGCGACCCGATCGACGAGTTCCTGTTCGGCTACAAGGCCGGCTTCTGTGAACACTTCAGCTCGGCCTTCGTGGTGCTGATGCGCAACGCCGGCGTCCCGGCGCGGGTGGTGACCGGTTTCGCCGGCGGCACCCGCAACCGCATCGGCGACTACTGGGTAGTGCGGCGAATGGATGCCCACGCCTGGGCCGAGGTGTGGCTGCCGCAGCGCGGCTGGGTCCGGGTCGACCCGACCGCAGCCGTGGCACCGGAACGCATCCTGGACACACTGGATGACCGCCTGCAGGCCGGCACGGACACGCCACTGCAGCAGCGTTGGCTGCAGCTGGGCGAGCTGGGCGACTGGCTGCGCCGCGGCTGGAACGACCTGGTGCTGTCATTCGATGCGCGCCGCCAGCAACAGCTGCTCAAGCCGTTCGGGCTGGACGATCTGGGCCCCGGGCAGCTGGTCGCTGGCTTCGTGGTGGCCGCACTGCTGGCGCTGGCGTGGATGGCCTGGCTGCTGGCCCGTGGCGAGCGCGAACGCGACCCGCTGCTGCGCGCCTGGCACCGGCTCGGACGGCGCTACGCCCGCCTCGGCCTGGCCCGTGAACCGCACGAAACCGCCCAGGACTGGGCACAGCGCGTACACCGGCAGCGTCCTGACCCGGCCCTGCTCGCGCTCAGCCAGCGTTTCGCTGATGCGCGTTACGCTGGAACTTGCACCGACCTCGCTTCATTATTGCGGGACCTGCGCAGGCATCGCCCGACTTCCGGAGCCTCCCCATGAACACCAAGTTCCTTCTCACCGCTGTGGCCACGCTGGCCCTGTCGGCCTGCGCCACGGCCCCCAAGCCGCTGCAGGGACAGTTCAGCCTGGTCTCCCCTCGCGATTCAGTCGCTACCCAGCAGGTCGGCACGCCGGTCCGTTGGGGCGGTCGCATCATCGAAACCAAGCCCGGCCAGGGCGAGACCTGCTTCCAGATCATCTCGCGCCCGCTCAATGGCAGTGGCCGCCCGAACACCACTTCGTCCGATGCCAGCGACGGTCGTTTCATCGCCTGCCGTGCCGGCTTCTACGACCCGGCGGTGTTCGAAGCCGGTCGTGACGTGACCTTCATCGGCAAGATCGACGGCTACCAGAACACCCGCATCGGCGAATACGACTACCGCCTGCCGAAGCTGTCGGCCGATGTGATCTACCTGTGGCCGGAACAGCGTCAGGTCGACGTGGTGCCCTATCCCTATGGCCCGTGGGGCCCGAGCCCGTATGGCCCGTACTGGGGCGGCTATGGTCGCTGGGGCTGGTGGTGATAATCACCGCACAGGCATGACGGAAAAGGCCGCCCTCGGGCGGCCTTTTCCATCCACGCCGGGATACGGTAGATCCACGCCATGCGTGGATAGGGGCTTCAACGCCCCGGGGTACCGAAGTGCCCCAGCGGCGCACCGGCCAGCAGGTGCATGTGGATATGGAACACGGTCTGCCCGGCATCCTCGCGGCAGTTCATCACGATGCGGTAGCCGTCCTGAGCAAAGCCCTCGCGGCGCGCATACTCGGCGGCAGCCAGCGCCAGCTTGCCGATCAGGTGCGCCTGCGACGGCTGCAGGTCATCCAGGGTCGGAATGATCTCGTTCTTCGGAATGAACAGCACGTGCACCGGCGCCTGCGGTGCGATGTCCTTGAAGCCCAGCACCTCGTCATCCTCGTAGACGATGGTGGCCGGGATCTCGCGACGGATGATCTTGCTGAAGAGGGTTTCGTTGCTCATGGTCGGCCTCGGCGGGGATGTCTCCCGCATTGTAGGCCGCCCGCGCCCGGCCATGCCGGCCGTTGCTCAATCGCGGAATTCGCTGCGCGTCCCGAACGCGTGCGACAGCGTGCCACGATCAACGTATTCCAGTTCGCCGCCCAGCGGCAGGCCCTGCGCCAGGCGGCTGGGCTGCACCTTGCGCGCGCGCGCCAGCTGCGCCAGGTAATGCGCGGTGGCCTCCCCCTCCACAGTGGCGCTGGTGGCGATGATCAGCTCCTGCACCTCGCCTTCGGCCAGCCGCCGCTCCAGCTGCTCCAGGCCCAGCTCGCGCGGGCCGATGCCATCGAGCGGCGACAGCCGTCCCTGCAGCACGAAGTAGACACCGCGGAAGCCGGTGGCGTTCTCGATGGCCAAGCGGTCGGCCGGTGATTCGACCACGCACAGCTGGCTGCGCTCGCGGCTGCTGTTGGCACAGGTCGGGCACAACTCGGTTTCGCTGAAATCGCGGCATTGCGCGCAGTGGCCAATGCGCTCCACCGCCAGCGCCAGGGTTTCGGCCAGGCGCTGGCCACCTTCGCGCTCGCGCTCGAGCAGGTGGTAGGCCATGCGCTGCGCCGTCTTCTGGCCCACGCCAGGCAGCACCCGCAGTGCGTCGATCAATTGTTCAAGCAGGGGTGCGGACACGGCGGCAGGCTTTCATTGCGTCGAGCAGGCTCGACGGCTGTTTGTAGAGTCGAGCCATGCTCGACTGAAGGTTGGAGCAGTCGAGCAAGCTCGACTCTACGGGATCCGTGGCACCCGGTTACACGGGTGCCACGCTGAAAATCAGAACGGCAGCTTCATGCCCGGCGGCAGCTGCATGCCGGCGGTGGCCGAACCCATCTTCGACTTCGACTCGGCATCGATCTTGTTCGAGGCATCGTTGAAGGCGGCGGCGATCAGGTCTTCCAGCATCTCCGGGTCGCTGGCCAGCGACGGGTCGATGCGCACCTTGCGGCATTCCTTGGCGCCGGTCAGGGTCACGCTGACCATGCCACCACCGGCGCTGCCGGTCACTTCGATCTTGGCGATTTCTTCCTGGGCCTTCTGCAGGTTTTCCTGCATCTTCTGGGCCTGCTGCATCAGTTGGGCGATGTTGCCGCGCATAGTGTCCTACTCGTCAAAAGAACGGATGGAATCGGAAACAACCCGGGCGCCGTGCTGTTGGATCAGCACCTGCACTTCCGGATCGTCCATGAAAACAGCCTCTGCCACCTGCTGCCGCTCGCCACGCTGGCGATCGGCACGCTGGTGCAGGGTCTCGGCCGGAACGTGTTCGGTTTCCACGGTCTCGACCACGATCTTCGGCGCCTGGCCGATGGCCTTCTCCAGCATCTCGCCCAGGGCGGCCAGCGCGCGCTCCGAGCGCAGATATTCAAATCCGGGCGAAAGACCCAGTTTCAAGGTCCCGTGCTGGCAACTGATGAAGGCGGCGTTGGCGGCCAACTGCCGCGACGGGCCGCTCAGGCCACTGTTGGCGACCAGATCCAGCCAATCCTCGGCGCTGGCCAGATCGCTGACACCTTCCTGCGGCACGGCATCACGTGCCGGGGCCGGCTCGGCCGGCGCGATGGCAATGCCTTCAGTGCGGAACGGGCGCTCGAGCGGCGCAGGCTCGCTGGGAGCCGCGACGGGAGCTGGCGGTTCATGCCAGGGCGCCACCATGGCAGCGTCCGGCCCAGCCATCTCGGCCGCCAGCGCCTCGTCACGCGCCTCGGCTTCGTCGGTGGCCCACGGCGGCAGGTCGTCGCCCGTTTCGGCTTCAACGGATGCCGGTGCCGCTGCTTCGGCCTTCACCGGCGGCGGTGACACGGGCTCTTCCACCGGAACCGGCTCGGGCTCCGGGGTCGGGTCCGGTTCGGGTCGTGGGGCCGGCTCAGGTTCGGGTTCAGGTTCGCGCGGCGCGGCCTGCGCCGGAGCGGCCACCTGCGCTACTACGGCCGGGCTTGCCGAAGTGGCGGCAGCAACCGGTGTCGCTTCGTGGGTACCCGTACCGCTGCCACCACCGGCAGCATTGCCACCCGGCGCATTGCCTGCACCGTCCACCGACTTCGGCACCGGCGGGACCGCCGCGGCCGGGCGGAACGCCAGCATGCGCAGCACAGCCATTTCAAAGCCCGCGCGCGGGCTAGGCGCCAGCGGCAGGTCACGACGGCCGTTCAAGGCCATCTGATACCAGAGCTGCACCACTTCCGGACGCAGGCGTTCGGCGAACACCGTCGCGTCCAGGCCTTCGGCAGCCGCTGCGGCACCCGGTACCAGCTGCTGCACCTGGATGCGATGCAGGCCTTCGGCAAGCGCTTCCAGTACGCCGCTCCAGTCCGGCGAGAACTCCGCCAGCGCAGCCACCACCTGCAACAGGCGCGGACCATCGCCTTCGGCCAGCGCATCGAGCATCGCTGCCACCTGGGTGCGGTCGACCGTGCCCAGCATGGTGCGCACCACGTCCTCGCGCAGCGCGCCGCCGGCGTAGGCGATCGCCTGGTCCAGCAGCGACAGGCCGTCACGCAGGCTGCCGTCGGCGGCCTTGGCCAGCTGCACGATGGCGCTGCCGTCGGCCTCGATTTCCTCAGCCGCCAGGATGCGGGTCATCTGGCCCTGGATCTGATCCTCGTCCAGGCGCTTGAGGTTGAACTGCAGGCAGCGGCTGAGCACGGTGACCGGCAGCTTCTGCGGGTCGGTGGTGGCCAGCAGGAACTTCACGTGCTCCGGCGGCTCTTCCAGCGTCTTCAGCAGCGCGTTGAACGCCGCCTTGGACAGCATGTGCACTTCGTCGATCAGGTAGACCTTGTACTTGCCACGCGAGGGCATGTACTGCGCGTTCTCGATCACCTCGCGCACGTCATCCACACCGGTGTTGGACGCGGCGTCGATTTCCAGCAGGTCGATGTAGCGGCCAGCGTCGATGTCCAGGCAGGCCGCGCACTGGCCGCATGGGTCTGCGCTGGTGCCCTGCTCGCAGTTCAGCGACTTGGCGAAGATGCGCGCGATGGTGGTCTTG
Source organism: Stenotrophomonas sp. TWI1409 (assembly GCF_039673015.1). Lineage (NCBI taxonomy): Bacteria > Pseudomonadati > Pseudomonadota > Gammaproteobacteria > Lysobacterales > Lysobacteraceae > Stenotrophomonas > Stenotrophomonas sp. TWI1409. Next base: position 44,768 of record NZ_JBDJKU010000027.1, on the reverse strand, counting down.
CCCACGCCGCGGGTACCGGTGAACAGGAACGCATGGTGGACCCGGCCGCTGTCCAGCGCGTTGCTGAGCGCACGGACCACGTGTTCCTGGCCCACCAGCTCGGCAAAACGCTTCGGACGCCACTTGCGGGCAAGGACGAGATAGGACATCAGGCCACCGTTTTCCATCGGATGTTCCATTGTGCCATGCCTGTCCAGCCCCCTCGCCTCCGGCACGTCCTTCGCAGGTTCCTGACCGGGGTGCTTGTGAAGTGCCGCGCAGCCCGCTAGAATCTGCGCCCCTGCTGAGGCGTTTGCCGATGGCAGGGATCCGGAGAGGTGTCCGAGTGGTTGAAGGAGCACGCCTGGAAAGTGTGTAAGCGTCTAAACCGCGCTTCGGGGGTTCGAATCCCCCTCTCTCCGCCAGATAACTGAAAAAGGCTGCCCCCAGGGGCGGCCTTTTTCAGTTATCTGGCGCGGGACGCGAAGTGCGCTGCGCGCGCTTCGCCCCAAACGTTGCTGCGCAACCTTTGGGCCCCTCCCTTTGCCTGCCTCTCCCCGCCCCTGTCGGGGCAGCCCCTCAACAGAGGGGCTTGTTCCTCCAGATGGATCAGTAGATCCACGCCATGCGTGGATGCCTCGGCGCGGTCGAATCGACTATCCGCCCATGCCCCAGCCTACCGCTGCCCCCGTCCCCAGCACCCTCACCCTTCGCTGAACAGGTGGTTCAAGGCCACATACCCCGGTGCGCCCTCGGGCATCGCCATCGCGCCGCCGAGAAAATCCGTGGTCGCCGCAGCCATCGCCGCCCACGCGTGCATGAACAGCGCGGGCCCTGCACTCAGCCGCCGCACGCCGGCCTGCGACAGCGCAGCAGGCGACGCAATTCCAGGCAGCCACATGAGGTTGAGGGGCAGCGGCACGGCGCTGGCAACCGCAGCAGCCTCGTCCAGCGCACGCAGCCCCGGCACAAAGCCGCCGTCGGCACCAGCACGTGCATAGGCCTGCAGCCGATCGATGCTCATCCTGACGGCCTCATCACCTTCGGCCAGGCTGCGCAGATACACATCGGTGCGTGCATTGATGAACAGCGATCGCCCGCCAAGCGCCGAGCGGATGGCAGTGATCTTGTCCACCAGCGCCGCAGGACTGCCGGCGCCGTCTTCGATGTTGATCCCGACCGCACCCGCCTCCACCAGGCGCAGCACCCGCGCAGCGACCGCATCGGGAACATCGCTGTAGCCGTCCTCGATATCGACCGTGACCGGCAACGAGATCACACGAGCGATTTCGGACACCCGCTGCAGCAGCGCGGTATCAGGCAGCGCACCGCCATCGGCATAACCGCAGGACCACGCCATCGCAGCACTCGATGTTCCCACCGCGCGGGCCCCCTGCTGCTGGACCAGGCGGGCGCCACCGGCATCCCATACGTTGGGCAGCACGTAAAAATTGGCACCTTGGTGGAGTTGTACGAAACTGGCGTGAGCGTTGGACATGGAACCTCCTGATGACGGGGACCTGCAGTCTGCGCCCGAACCGGTTTCCGGGCTCGCCATGTTCAGACATCAATGGCACGGACCTCGCGCACAATGTGCCCACAACCATGACGTTCCTTCATGACACCCCGCCCCTACTGCTGCAGCGACATGACCGCCTGCCTGTCGATCTTCGACAGCAACGTGCCCACCTACTTCGCACCGGAAGAGCGGAGCGACTTCGAACGCTTCCTGCGTGAGCAGGCAATGGGCTGTGCATTCCAGGTAATCGAACGCGATGGCAGCATCGTGGCCTGTGGCGGCCTGTCGCGCCGCGGCGATGGCAGTGCCGGTTTCTGTTGGGGCATGGTGCAGCGCGCGCTGCACCGGCATGGACTGGGCCGCGAACTGGCGCTGGCGCGCCTGCGCCAGGCCGAAGCGGATCCCTCGATCAATCGCATCACGCTCAGCACCAGCCAGCACACCCAGGGCTTCTACGCCGGCCTGGGCTTCCGGGTGACACGTGTGGTGCCCGATGGCCACGGCGCCGGGATCGACGCTGTGGAAATGGAGCGGGAGCTCTAGCGCTCCCGCCCCGGTGCCATCCACGCGGAGCGTGGATCTACCGCTGGCCCACTCCCCTCAGAAACCCACGCGCAGGTTGATCTGCCCGCCGACGTCGCGGCGACCGTCGCCGTGCTGGCCCTGCACGAACATCGACAGCTGGCTGTTGCGGCCCAGGCCGACCGCCACGCCCAGCTGGCTGACCAGCGCGTTGCGTGCCATCACCGCGCTGTACACATCGAACGCATTGCCGCCGGCCGCGAAGCGGTTGCGGCTGGCCACGTCGGTGTCGCCCGATGCATGCTGCCAGCCGAGGCCGACCGTCAGCTGCGCCGGGAAGCGCTCGCCACTGCCCACGTCCCAGCGCCCACGCACGCCCACGGTGCTGACATTGAGCGTGTCCTTGCCGCCTTCCAGCTCCAGCGCAGCACTGCCGCCCTGTTCCACCGCACGATCGCTGTCGACCCAGTGCTTGGTGAACTGCACGTACGGCTGCAGCTGGGTCCTGCCGTGGCTCCAGGTCCAGCTGCCTTCCACCTGGGCAATGGTCACATCCGAATCCTGGCGGCTGTACAGGGTCTGGCCCAGCAGCGGCACCTCACGCGTGGTGCGCGTGCGGTAGTCGCCGCGCGACACGCTGCCACCGACCGCAAAGCCGTTGTTCCACTGGCCCTGCGCATACAGGCCGAAGGTGTTGCCACGCAGGCGGGCCCGCGAGCTGCGATCGTATAGGCGCGTATCCAGCCGTTCGTTGCCGGCCGCTGCACCCAGCACCACGTGCTCCCCGAGCTGCCAGTCCACGCCGGCCATCAGCGCATTGCGGTTGGAGCGGATGTCATCGCCGTTGCCATCACCATCCTGCTTGAACACCTTGCCGCTGCCGGCCAGCCAGGCCGACGCGCGCTCGCCACGCACGGTCGGCAGCTCACTGCCCAGGCGCTGGCGGATGCCTTCTTCCAGATAGTTGTCATACAGCAGCACAGCGCGGCTGGCGGCATGCACTTCACCGGACAGCTGGTCGAATGCGCTGCGCGCGGTGGCGGCGTCATAGATCAACACCGTGTTGTACAGCCCCAGTGCCGAGCCACTCTGCGGCAGGCTGTCCAGTGCTGCGGCGGTGTTGTACTGGTTGCGCGTCTTCGCCGCCGTGGTGAAGGCTGCGGTCTGCGCCACATCGATCTGCAGATTGGCCGTGTTCGCCGTGTAGACCGGGGTGATGGTCAGGAAGGCCGACGGCGTCTTGGCCGAAGCGAACTGCCCGCTCACGCCACCGCCCGCATTGACCACGGTGTACTGCTGGCCCTGCTGGTAGCTGGTGCTCGGCGAGATGGTATTCACCTGCACGCTGCTGCCACCCACGTTGGCACTGCCACCCACCTGCACCGTGTCGCTGCCGGTGGCACCCAGATCGATGCCCAGCGTGCTGCCCGGCGACAAGGTCAGGTTGCCACCCACCGTGATCGTGCCGGTGCCATTGCCCGCACCGCTGCCATTGCCTGGGCCATTACCCGGCGACAGCACGCCGCCACTGGATACCGTCACGCCACCACCGGTACCCCCGATGGTGCCGGTGCCGGACAGCGTGGTACCGCTGCCGATGGTCCACTGGCCGCCGATGTTGCCGGTGACATTCAGGCCACCGCCGGTGACCTGGCCGGTACCGCTGAAACCACCGCTGTTGCCGCCAAGGTTCAGGCCCCCCGGACCGGCCTGCACGATGCTGCCGCCACCGCTGATGCTGCCGCCCAGCGTGGTGCTGCCACCGGTGTTGATGATCAGCCCACCGTTGTTGGTGATGTTGCCGGTGATCGAGCCACTGGCGCCGCCATTGCCAACCTGCACGGTGCCGCCCGCATTGATGGTCGTGCCACCGGTATAGGTGTTGTTTCCGATAAGCGTAATGGTGCCGTTGCCAGCCTGGGTCAGGCCACCGCTGCCGCTGATGGTGCCACCGACGGTGGTGTTGCCACCGACGTTGAACACCAGGCTGCCGTTGTTGCTGACGTTGCCGGCAATCGATCCGCTCGCGCCGCCGTTGCCGACCTGCAGCGTGCCGCCGGTGTTGATGGTGGTGCCGCCGGTATAGGTGTTGTTGCCGCCCAGGATCAGCGTGCCGCTGCCGGCCTGGGTCAGGCCACCGCTGCCGCTGATGGCGCCGCCGACGGTGGTGTTGCCACCCACGTTGAAGATCAGGCTGCCGTTGTTGGTGACGCTGCCGCCAATCGCACCGGTCGCGCCGCCATTGCCCACCTGCAGGGTGCCACCGGCAGTGATGGTGGTCGGGCCGGTGTAGGTGTTGTTGCCGGTCACGGTCAGTGTGCCGCTGCCGGCCTGGGTCAGGCCACCGCTGCCGCTGATGGTGCCGCCCAGCGTGGTGTTGCCCGCGACGTTGGACACAAGCGTGCCGTTGTTGGTGATGTCGCCGACGATCGAGCCGGTCGCACCACCATTGCCCAGCTGCAGCGTGCCGCCGGCATTGATGGTGGTACCGCCGGTGTAGGTGTTGGTGCCGGTCAGCACCAGCGAGCCACTGCCCGCCTGGGTCAGGCCACCCGTACCACTGATGGTGCCGCCCAGCAGGGTGTTGCCCGCGACGTGGGAGATCAGCGAACCATTGTTGGTGATGTCGCCAGCGATCGAACCGGTCGCTCCACCATTGCCCACCTGCAGCGTGCCACCGGCAGTGATGATGGTGCCGCCGGTGTAGGTGTTGTTGCCGACCAGCGTCAGCACGCCGGCACCGGCCTGGGTCAGGCCACCACTGCCACTGATCGCGCCGCCGACCGTGGTGTTGCCCGCCACGTCGAACACCAGGCTGCCGTTGTTGGCGACATTACCGGTGATCGCACCGGTCGCACCGCCATTGCCGACCTGCAGCGTGCCACCGGCATTGATGGTGGTGCCGCCGGTATAGGTGTTGTTGCCGGTCAGAGTCAGCGTGCCAGCGCCGGCCTGGGTCAGGCCACCGCTGCCGCTGATGGTGCCGCCCAGCGTGGTGTTGCCCGCCACGTTGGAGACCAGCGCACCGTTGTTGGTGATGTCGCCGACGATCGCCCCGGTCGCACCGCCATTGCCGACCTGCAGCGTGCCGCCTGCATTGATGGTGGTACCGCCGGTGTAGGTGTTGTTGCCGGTCAGCACCAGCGTTCCGCTGCCAGCCTGGGTCAGGCCACCGCCACCGCTGACCACACCGCCTACGGTTGCCGTGGTGCCCAGGTTGTAGACCAGGCTGCCGTTGTTGGTGATGTCGCCCAGCACCGAACCGGTGCTGCCACCGTTGCCGAGCTGCAGCGTGCTGCCACCGTTGATGGTGGTGCCACCGGTATAGACGTTGTCGCCGCTCAGGGTCAGCGTGCCGGTGCCACTCTGCACCAGGCCACCGCTGCCACTCAACACGCCAGCGAAGGCGGTGCTGCCGTTGTTGCCGCCGGTGGTGAGGGTTGCGCCACCCAGCACGACGCTGGAGCCGGTCACGCCGGCCAGGCCACCGATGCTCTGATTGCCACCGGCACTGATGTCCAGCGTGCCGGCACCGGTCAGATTGACCGTGCTCGCACCCGACAGGGTGCCACCGGCACCCACTGCCAGGACGCCACTGTTGATCGTGGTGTCACCGGCATAGCTGCTGGCACCGCCGAGAGTGACGGTCGCGGCGCCATCCTTGAGCAGACCACCCGCACCACTGATCACACCATTCAGCGCGAGCGCGTTGCTGCCCGCCAGGGTCAGCGTGCCGCTGGCCAGCTGCACGTTGTTGCCCACGGTCAACGCAGTGGTGCCATCCAGCATGGCGTTGCCGCCCACCGTCAGCGTACCGGTACCCAGCGCACCACCATTGCCCAGCGTCAGGCCACCGGCATTGAGCGCCACGCCGCCGCTGAATGTATTCGCGCCGATCAGGGTCTGCACGCCCGCCCCGTTCTTCACCAGCCCGCCGGTGCCGGTGATGTCACCGGCGAAAGTGGTGTTGCCCACGCCATTGAGGGTCAGCGTGCTGCCGCCCAGCGCAACCGTGCTGCCGGCAACACCAGCCAACGACCCGATGCTCTGCGCACCCCCGGCAGAAATGTCGAACGCCGTACCGGCATTGGCCAATGTCACCGCACCATTCGATGCCAGGCTGCCACCGGCGCCAATCGCCAGCGTGCCCGCATTGATGGTGGTGCCACCGGTGAAGGTATTGTTACCGGTCAGGGTCTGGGTCCCGGTGCCTTCCTTGATCAGCCCACCGGTACCACCCACCGAACCGCTGAACGTGCCATTGGCGGGACCGCCAATGGTCAAGGTGTTTGCCCCCAGGTTCACCGTACCGTTGCCGACCAGGGTGCCGAACTGCTGCGTGCCGCTGCCCGCCGACAGATCGAAGGTCGCGCCCGAAGCCAGATTGACGATGCCACTGGCATGCAGGCTCGCGCCGGCGCCCAATGCCAGCGTACCGGCATTGATGAAGGTGCCACCGGTATAGGTATTGGTACCGTTCAAGGTCAGCGTCGCCAAACCGTCCTTGGTCAGCGCTCCGGTGCCACTCAGGTTGCCGTTGAGGGTGAGGTTGTTGCTGCCGAGCACGGTCAGCCCGGCGTTGAGGACGAAGTTGTTGGCCAGCGTCACCGCAGTGTTCGAATCGAGCGTGCCGTTGCCACCCACCGTTACCGCCCCGGTACCCAGAGCTGCATCGTTGCCGACCACCAGGCCGCCTGCATTGAGCGTTACACCACCACTGAAGGTGCTGGCGCCGTTGAAGGTCTGCACGCCCGCACCGTTCTTGATCAGGCCACCGTTGCCGGTGATCGCGCCATTGAAGGCACTGTCAACGGTGCCGCCCAGGGTCAGCGCGCTACCACCCAGCGCCACGGTGCTGCCGGCCACACCGGCAAGCGAACCGATGCTCTGGTTGCCGGCCGAGATGTCGAGGGTACCGGTACCGGCCAGGTCCACCGCACCGGTCGAGGCCAGGCTGCCACCAGCACCGATGGCCAGCGTGCCGCTGTTGATGGTGGTGCCTCCGGTGTAGGTATTCGCACCGGTCAGGGTCACGGTGGCCGCACCGTTCTTGATCAGGCCACCGGTACCGGAAACCATGCCGCCCAGGGTGAGCGCATTGCTGCCCAGCAGGTCGAGGTTGGCGCCCGATGCCAGCGCGATGTTGTTGGCCAGGTTGGCCGCGATCGAAGCATCCAGCGTAGCGTTGGCACCCACGGTCAGCGCACCGCTGCCGAGCGCGGCGTTGTTGCCGACCACCAGGCCGCCGCCATTGAGCGCCAGGCCGCCACTGAACAGGTTGGCGCCACCCAGCGTCAGGATGCCGGTGCCGTTCTTGACCAGGCCGCCGGTACCGGAGATCGCGCCGTCGAACACGCTGTTGCCGTTGCCGCCGAGGATCAGCGACTGCGCCCCCAGACTGACCGTGGAGCCGATCACGCCGGCCAGCGAACCAATGGTCTGGCTGGCACCGGACGTCGAGATGTCGAAGCCGGTTCCCGCTGCGGTGAGTGTCACTGCACCGGTGGCCGCCAGGCTGCCACCCGGACCGATCGCCAGTGTGCCGGCATTGATGAAGGTGCCGCCGGTGTAGGTGTTGGCACCGGTCAGCGTCTCGATGCCCGCACCGACCTTGGTCAGGCCACCCGTACCTGCGATAGAGCCACTGAAGGTGCCATTGGTCGCCCCGCCGACTTCGATCGAATTGGCGCCCAGGTTGACCGTACCGTTGCCGACCAGGGTGCCGAACACCTGCGTGCCACTGCCGGCCGACAGATCCAGCGTCGCGCCGGTGGCGAGGTTCACGGTACCGCTCGCCGCCAGGCTTGCACCGGCACCCAGCGCCAGTGTGCCGGTGTTGATGTTGGTACCACCGGTATAGGTGTTGATGCCATTCAAGGTCAGCGTTGCGACGCCATCCTTGGTCAGGCTGCCGGTACCGGAAATCACCCCGTTGAGCGTCAGTGCATTGGTGCCCAGTACGGTCAGACCTGCGTTGAGCGCGATGTTGTTGGTCAGTGCTGCCAGGCCGGTGGTGTCCAGCGTGGCCGTCCCGCCGACGGTGAGCGCGCCAGAGCCCAGCGCCGCGTCGTTGCCCAGCAGCAGGCCGCCGGCATTGAGCGTGACGCCGCCGCCGAAGGTGTTGGCAGCAGACAACGTCTGCACGCCCGCGCCCACTTTGACCAGACCACCACCGCCACTGATCACGCCGTCGAAGGCAGCATTGCCGGCCGTGCCGAAGGTCAACGAATTGCCACCCAGCGCCAGCGTGCTTCCGCCCGCACCGTTGAGCGCGCCGATGGTCTGGCTGCTGCCGGCACCGGAGATATCGAAGCCAGCGCCTGCGCCCAGCGTGACATCACCCGCCGCGGCAAGGCTGCCACCTGTTCCCAGTGCCAGCGTACCGGCGTTGATGGTGGTACCGCCGGTATAGGTGTTGGCACCGGACAGCGTCAGCGTGGTGGCACCGTTCTTGATCAGGCTGCCGTTGCCATCGATCACACCCGACAGCGTCAGCGCATTGCTGCCCGGCAATGTCAGTGCGACACCCGAGCCCAGCGTGACCGCATTGCCGAGCGTCGCTGCAGCACCCGCATCCAGCGTGGTGCTGGCATTCACCGCCAGCGTGCCGGAACCGAGTGCGCCGTTCGCGCCGACCACCAGGCCACCACCGTTCAAGGTCAGGCCGCCACCGAAGGTATTGGTGTTGTTGAGCGTCAGCAGGCCTGCACCGTTCTTGATCAGGCTGCCGCTGCCGGCCACCACGCCTGCAAGGGTGAGATCGCTGCTGCCGCCCAGCGTCAGCTGCGTACCCCCACCGAAGTTCACGGCGTTGGCCAGGTTCAGTGCCGTCGTTCCGTCCAGGCTGACGTTGCCGCCGATGCCCAGTGTGCCCGTGCCCAGCGCCCCCGAATTCCCGAGGATCAGGCCACCGGCATCAAGCGCGACACCGCCACTGAAGGTATTGGCACCGGACAGCGTCTGCACGCCAGCACCGACCTTGATCAGCCCACCGCTGCCATCGATGGCACCGGCAAAGCTGCCATTGCTGGCGCCACCGAAAGTAAGGGTCTGCGTGCCCAATGCCACATGGCTGCCTGCCGCGCCGTTCAACGCGCCAATGGTCTGCCCGGCACCCGCTGCGGAGATGTCCAGCGTCGCGCCGGCACCGGCGAGGTCCACCGCACCGATGGCGGCAAGACTGCCACCTGCGCCGAGTGCCAGCGTACCTGCGTTGACCGTAGCGCCACCGAGGAAGGTATTGGCACCGGACAAGGTCAGCGTCGAGGCGCCGTCCTTGATCAGGCCACCGGCACCACTCACCACACCGCTCAGAGTGAGATTGCTGCTGCCCGGCAGGGTCAGCGTATTGGCGCCCAGGTTCACTGCATTGACCAGCGAAACCGGGGCGCTCGCATCCAGAGAAACATTGCCGCCGATGTTCAGTGCACCGGTACCCAACGCACCGTTGGCGCCGACCGACAGACCGCCCGCGTTCAGCGCCAGACCACCACTGAAGGTGTTGCTGTTGTTCAACGACAGCACACCGGTGCCGGTCTTGATCAGGCTGCCGGTACCCGACACCAGCCCGCCCAGTGCGACGTTCTGGTTGCTGGTCAGGCTCAGCTGCGCACCAGCGTCCAGGTCAATGGCGTTGGCCAGGTTCAATGCCACCGAACTGTCGAGGGTGGCGTTGGCGCCCACTGCAAGCAGACCGGTTCCCAGCGCGCCGGCGTTGCCCAGCATCAGGCCACCACCGTTGAGCACCAGCCCGCCACCGAAGGTATTGGCACCGTTGAGGGTAAGCGTGGTGGCACCGTTCTTGACCAGGCCGCCGGCTCCGGAAACCACCCCGCCAAGCGTGATCGCCTGCGCGCCCGGCAACGACAGCGAGGCCCCCGTCCCAAGCGCCACATTGTTGGTCAGGTTCAGTGCCGTGCTGCCATCGAGCGATGCATTGCCACCCACGCTCAACGCGCCCGTGCCGAGTGCACCGCTGTTGCCCAGCAGCAGGCTGCCGGCATTGAGGTTCAGGCCGCCGCTGAACGCATTGGTACCGTTCAAGGTCAGCAGCGAGGCGCCGTTCTTGGTCAGGCTGCCGCTGCCGGTGATGTTGCCGCCCAGGGTCAGGTTCTGGCTGCCGGGCAGGGTCAGCACCGCGCCAAGGTTGATGGCATTGCCCAGATTCAGTGCTGCGGTTGCGTCGAGCGAGCCATTGCCGCTGACCGTCAACGCGCCGGTACCGAGTGCACTGCCGTTGCCCAGCAGCAGGCCACCGGCCGCCAGGTTCAGGCCACCACTGAAGGTATTGGCGCCGCTGAGCGTCTGCGTGCCCGTTCCCTGCTTGACCAGGCCACCGGTACCGCCGATCACGCCGCCGAAGGTCTGGTTGGTGGCGTCGCCAAAGGTGAGCGTGCTGCCGCCCAGCGTCACGGTGCTGCCGGCGATGCCGGACAGCGCGCCGATGGTCTGGTTGCCGCCGAGCGAGATGTCCAGCTCCGTCCCTGCATTGACCAGATTCACTGCACCGGTGGCTGCGAGACTGCCGCCACTGGCCAGCGCGACCTTGCCTGCGTTGATCGCCAATCCACCGGTGAACGCATTGGCGCCGCCCAGCGTCAACGTAGCAGCGCCGTTCTTGACCAGGCTGCCGGTGCCGCTGATGACGCCGCCCAGGGTCAGCGCATTGCTGCCCAGCACGCTGAGCGAGCCGCCGGCCCCCAGGTTGATGCCATTGCCCACGCTCAGCGCCGTGCTGGCATCAAGCGTTGCCACACCACCGACACTCAGTGCACCGGTTCCCAGCGCACCGCCGTTGCCGAGGACCAGCCCACCAGCCGTGAGCGACAGTCCTCCACCAAACGTGTTGGCGTTGTTGAGGGTCAGGGTGGCCGCACCGTTCTTGACCAGGCTGCCGGTACCACCGACGACGCCGTTGAAGGTCAACGCCTGGTTCCCGGACAGATTGAGGATGCCGCCCGCGCCCAGATTGACCGCGTTGGTGAGAGCGAGCGCCCCGGTGCCATCGAGAGACACGTTGCCGCCAACACTAAGTGTTCCAGTACCCAGCGCGCCTGCATTGCCCAGCAGCAGGCCACCGCCGTTGAGCGTGACGCCACCTGTGAAGGTATTGGCGCCCGACAGGGTCTGGGTACCCGTACCGACCTTGACCAGCGCGCCGCCGACACCGCCGATGACGCCGGAGAAGCTGGTGCTGGTGTTCAGGCCACCCAACGTGAGGCTGCGCGCGCCAAGGTTGAGCGCACCGGATCCGGCGAGTGAGCCGATGGTCTGGCTGGCCGCAACCGAGAGATCGAGGTTGGTACCTGCGCTCAGCGAGATCGCACTTGTCGGTGACAGGCTGCCACCGGCGCCCAATGCCAGCGCACCACCGGTGACCGCGAAGGAGCCCGTAAGCAGGTTGGCACCATTCAAGGTGAGGGTACCCGGACCCGCCTTGACCAGGTCGCCAGCGCCGGAGATCGAACCATTCAGGCCCAGCGCGTTGCTGCCCAGCAGGTTGAGCGTGCCGCCACCGTTGATGACGAGGTTGTTGCCCAGATTGAAGTTGGCCGAGGTATCCAGCGAAGCGTTGCCACCGACGGTCAGACTGCCGCTGCCGAGCGCACCGGCATTGCCGAGCACCAGGCCGCCAGCATTGAGGTTGACGCCACCGCTGAACAGGTTCGCACCGCCCAGGGTGACGATGCCGGTGTTGTTGACCGTCAGCCCACCGGTACCGGATAGCACGCCACTCAAACCGAAGCCTTGGGCACCGCCCAGGTTCAACCCGCCATTGAGGGTGAAATTGTTGCCCAGCGACAGGCCTGCACCACTGGCCGCGATCGAGCCGCCAGTGACGGTAAACAGGCCGGAACCGAATGCGGCGTTGTTGTTGAAGTTCACCACGCCGCCACCGAGGGTGATCGCGCCCGTGCCCGACCACGGCCCCTGCAGGTTCCAGGTGCCGCTGTTGACGGTGAGCTTCTGGAAGCCGATGTAGTTGGTCCAGCCGATGCTCGACGCAGGCCCGTTGTTACTGGCGTTGTCCTGCAGCACCAGGGTGTTGTTGGCGGCACCGGTGCCGATGCCTGCATCAACCGTGCCCGCCGCTGCGACCTTGACCCCGGTTACGCCGGCGAGCAGGCCTGCAGGTGCGCTACCGCCACCGGTAACCACGGTGGACCCTGCCACGGCAGTGAAAGTATTGCCGCCGGTGGAATCACCCAGATGCACACTGCCCGAGATCGTGCCCGAATTGGTGAACGTATTGCCTGTCGAAGCGCCCAGGCCGACACGACCGGTGATGCTGCCACGGTTGGTCACGTTGGCCTGTGCTCCGCCATAGGTCACCACCGACGTCGCATCCGCAAGCTGCCCTATCCCCAGCAGCGACATTCCAATCGAACCATCATTGACCAGCGTGGTGGTCCCACCTGCGGCATTCTGCGCGGTGACCGCCTGGCCGCCGAAACCCAGCAAAGTGCCGATGTTGAAGATGCCCTTGATCTGGCCGCCAGTCTGGTTGTTGACCGTGATCGCGCTGCCACCGGCGGTGTTGTTGCCGACCACCAGGCCGGCCGCGGCCAGGCTGAGACCACCGGTCAGGAACGGATCGATCGTGCCGGCGTTGTTGACCGTGGTGTTGCTGCCGCTCAACGTCACCGCATTGCCGCCCAACAGCAGAGGCACGCTGAACACCGCGCCATTGGCGATGTTCAACGTCAGGCCGCTGGTCGGGTTGACGTAGTTGTTGATGTTGGTGGAGCTGTCGCAGTTGACGGTCGTGGTGCCAGTGCACGCTGCGAAGGCCGAACCACTGGCCAGCGTGGCAGCCAATGCCACCGCCAACTGGTGCGCCCGCAATCGCGGCACCCGCCCTGCGCAGACCGCGCTTCCGCCGGGATTCTGGGTGACCTCCGAAGCAACCTGCATTACGCCGAGGGCGCGATTGAAAACCAGACGGTAAATGCGGTTCATCGGTAAATCTCCATGAAAAGACCGGATGGCACTGCAGGCAGGCTTTTTTTGAAGACAATGCGGCCCACCCCGGCTCCCGACACGGGAACAAGGCCTGGCTTCATTAACTTCTGAAAATCTTCACATCTTCACGCGACCGCACCTGGAAAAGGCAGGTCAACGTGTCCGTCAAGGCGAAAACTCCCCGATTTCGCATGACGAATGGCGGCACTGTGCGGCCGATGGCGCCAGCGGCATGTGAATCACGCTCGTTATTTTCATGACGCACGTCAAATAAAACGGGCGGACAAAATGGTTTTGCCGAAAATGCATATACCTGCAGCAGGCGGAGATTCCTTTCTCCGCCCAACTAAATGCATTCAGCTACTCGAGAGTTTCATCAGCACCAGGCCGGAAACGATCAGCACCGCCGCACCGATCCGCATCGGGCTGACCTGCTCACCGAAGAAGACGATGCCGACCACGAACGCACCGACCGCGCCGATGCCGGTCCAGATCGTGTAGGCGGTGCCCAGCGGCAGGCTGCGCATGGCCACCGCCAGCAGCCAGAAGCTGGCGATCATGCCGATGATGGTGACCACGGTAGGGGTGAGCTTGGTGAAGCCTTCGGACTGCTTCATGGACACGGCCCAGACGATTTCCAGCAGGCCGGCGAACAACAGATAGATCCAGGCCATGACAGCCCTCCTCTTGGTAGGGCCAGGCCGTCCTGGTCATTGATTCCCGATGCGGGGGAGGTCGTTCCTCCTGGCCGGCATTCTAGCAACGCCGGTCGGCGCGGGGCGTTGCCGGCAGACGCGGGTTACAGCCGATTCAGTGCACGAAGCTGGCGTCGATGTACCTGCCTGCGCTATAGTTGCCGTCTGCCATCGGCCAGCCGATGTGCAGTCCGGCTGTGGTCTCCGGCGCATCGCGCGCTGCTTCCCCTGATCCGTGAACCGGCCGCCCACTGGGCGGCCAACGTCTCTATGGTGGCCCCGTCGGCCCCTCGCGACGCTAGGTCGAAAATCCCGCCAGGGCCGGAAGGCAGCAACGGTATCGATCGACGCGGGCGCCGAGGTCAGCCGGCGGGGCCACCGCCTTTTCCGGCGACGCCCCGCCTCTGGTAGATGCCAGCCTTGGCTGGCGCCCTTCACCGGGCATCGCCCACCACTACCCCGCCGCGGGCGTGCCCTGGTGAAACACCACCCTCCATTCCTGCGCATGCCGTCGCCACAGCGAACTGCGCAACACCCAGCCCTGGGCCTGGCCATCAACGTGATAGCGGCTGCGGTAGCGCACCTGGGCCAGATCCTCGGCCAACAGCCACACCGCGTACTGTTCCGATTCGATCAGCACCTGCGCGCGCTCCAGCGGGATCTCCTGCAACGCCGCATCACGGCCGTAGCATTGCCCGGAACTGCCGATCTCGCTGAAATCCTCGTCCAGAAGTGCCGCCAGTTGCTCGCGATCGGCCCGCACCTGCGGCGCATGCAGCGCGCGTTCCAGCGCCTCCAGCTCGGCAGCCAGCGCCGCGTCGGCGGGCTGGCCAGCACCGCTCACGGCGGATCCTGCACCAGCACGTGCGGTGCAGTGGGGTTGGCCAGCGGCACGCACTGCCCCGGCTGCGCCACACGGTGCCCCCGCGCGGCCAGCGCCTGGCCGTCGGCCGCGCTCGCATAGTGGTAGAGCATCATCCGCGCCTGCAGTTCGGCGCTGTACTCGCGCTCCAGGTCGTCCACGCCGGTGTGCGACGGGTTGCCATGCAGGCCGCAGTCGTGCGCGATCAGTTCATTGTCGTTGGCGAAGCGGGCCAGCATCTCCGGAATCGGCCGGGTATCGCCGCTCCAGGTCAGCGCGCCCTGCAGGCGCAGGCCATAGGCCGTCTCCGGCCAGTGGTGGCGCACCGGGAACACTTCCAGGCGCACGCCCTCGTGCCAGAACGCCTCGCCCACCACGACCAGCTGGAACGCATCCCAGAAGTTGGCACCGCCCTCGGCCAGCACATTCGGATAATCACCGATGCGCTTGTGCAGCAGCGGCACCACCGTGGCGGGCACGTACAGGCGCACCTTGCCGCACCGGTGCGCGTTGAAGAAGGTATCGACGAACAGCCGCTCGAAGCCCGCTACGTGGTCCAGGTGCACATGGGTGACGAACAGCGCCTGCGGCATGTGCCCGTAGTGCGCCTTGAACGCGGTCAGGCCTTCGCCGCCACAGTCGATGGTCAACCACGGCCGACCGTCCCGTTCGATCACCGACATCGGCGACCCCAGCTCGACCGCCGACGCATTGCCGACGCCGAGGAAACGCAACGACCAGTCCATCAGGTGCCCCGGTTCCAGGCCATGTCATAGGCGCGGCGCAGCCGCGCGTAATCCTTCTGCACGTCTTCCATGCTGCGCTCGCCGCGCAGCTTGATCAGCGAGCGCAGCAGGCGCTTGAGATTGCGTTCGCGCCAGGCGGTCGCCGGGATGCGGATCACCCCGCGGTCGAAGTCGATCAACCAGCCGTGGCCGTTGCCGTCGAACAGGATGTTGTGCGCATTGAGGTCGGCATGGTCCAGGCCGGCACGATGGAAGCGGGCGATCAGCCGCCCGGTCTCCTCCCACGGTGCGCCCCGGCCCGCGACCAGCGCGCGGTCGGCCAGCGAACGGACACCCTCGATCCGCTCCATCAGGATCGCAGCCCGGTAGCGCAGGCCCTCACGCATGTAGAACGCCGCCAGTGGCCGGGGCACCGGCAGCTTTTTCTCGCGCAGCGCGCGCATCAGCCGGAATTCGGCGAAGCTGCGCGTCCGGTCCGCGCCGCGCCAGAGGTACTGGTCATGGCTGATCTTCGCCGCCAGGCCACCGCGCAGGTAGTGGCGCAGCACGCTGGCGCCGAACGGCGCATCGACGAACCAGGCGCTGCCACGACCGCCCTCGCCCACCGGCCGAGCCCTGCTGCCCCAGTGCTGGGGCGAGAACAGGCCGATCTCGGCTTGCCGCAGCCGCTCGCGGTCGAACAGAATGGCCCCGATGCCGCGACCCTCGCGGCATGGCGTCAGCGCTTCATTGGCGTCGAATGCGACCATTTCATTGAGTCTAACAACACATGGCATCAGCGTCCTCCTCCTTGTGCCTCCTGCGCCTGTCCGCACTTGGCGATGTCACCCACGTGGTGCCCCTGGTGCGCACCCTGCAGGCTGCGCGCCCGGATACGCCGATCCACTGGATCATCGACAAGGCCGGCCACAAGCTGCTCGACGGCCTGCCCGGTGTCACCTTCCATGCCTACGACAAGAAGAGCGGCATGGCCGGGGTCAAGGAACTGCGCAGGCAGCTGCCGCCGGGGCGCTTCGAAGCGCTGTTGCAGATGCAGGTGGCGTTCCGCGCCAACCTGCTGTCGGCCTTCATTCCCGCAGAGCGTCGCATCGGCTATGACCGCAGCCGCTCGAAGGACCTGCATGGTCTCTTCATCAACGAACGCATCCCCGACCGCCCCGGCATCCATGTGCTGGATGCCATCGGCAGTTTCTGTGAACCCCTTGGCCTGCGCCAGACCGAGGTCAGCTGGGACCTGGCGGTGCCACAGTCCGCGTATGAGTGGGCTGCCGCGCAATGGCAGGACGATGGCCGCCCGGTGTTGATGATCTCGCCCTGTTCCAGCCACGTGCGCCGCAACTGGTATGCAGACCGCTACGCCGCCGTGGCCAACCACGCCGCACAGCGCGGTTGGCAGGTGGTGCTGTGCGGAGGCCGCAGCGAACTGGAGCGCAGCATGGCCGATGCCATCCAGGCGCAGCTGCACACACCGGCGCTTGACCTGGTCGGCAAGGACACCTTGAAGCAGCTGCCGGCGCTGCTGGCCCGCGCCAATCTGGTGATGACCCCGGACTCGGGCCCGATGCACATCGCCAACGCGATGGGCGCCAAGGTACTGGGCCTGCACGCGGCCAGCAACCCGAACCGCAGCGGTCCCTATTCCGACCGCCGCTACTGCGTGGACCGCTACGACGATGCCGCGCGCAAGTACCTGGCCAAGCAGGCCACCGATCTGAAGTGGGGCACCAAGATCGAGTTCGACGATGTGATGGAACTGATCACCGTGGAAGACGGTATCGCTGCGTTCGAACGCTACGTCGCCGACCACCTGGGGTGAGCAGCAGGCTGCCCCGGATTACGCGCGCTGCGCGTAATCCTGGTAGGACTTCTCTTCCACGTACGCCGAACCCAGCGCCAGGTTGATCGCCTTCTTGATGCGCGCGCGTTCGTCATTGCGCAGGTAGACGCTGCGCGCCAGGTCGATGAAACCCTGGTCGAACGCCTGCGCCTTCTCTTTCAGGCGGATGTCGTCCTCGATGTCCCACAGCTGCTCGTTGACCGCCTTCAGCTCGGCACGCAGCTTGGCGATGTCCTTCACCGCCGCCGGGTGTGCCATCCAGGTCTGCTCCAGCGCCGACAGTTCTTTGCGCACGTTGGCCAGCTTGCCCTCGTCACTGATGCGCTCGGACTTGATCTGCAGGATCGAGATCTTGTCCAGCAGCTCGCCGAAAGAAACGGGGACGAGGATTTCAGCAGTCATGGGGAAAGCTCCAGCAGGTGATGCAGGCAGTTTAACCCGCAGCTCGCGATGGAATGGGTAGATCCACGGCATGCGTGGATGAGCCTGCCAGCAGGAACAGCATCCACGCATGGCGTGGATCTACTGATGCACCTGCCCCGACAGGGGCGGGGAGAGGCCGGCAAAGGGAGGGGCCCACAGGTTGCGCAGCAACGTGTGGGGCGACGCGCAGAGCGCGGCGCGTCCCGCGCCAGATTAAAGAAAAAGGGCTGCCTTTCGGCAGCCCTTTTTCTTTAATCTGGCGGAGAGGGGGGGATTCGAACCCCCGAGGCGCTATAAACGCCTGCCTGATTTCGAGTCAGGTACATTCAACCACTCTGCCACCTCTCCGGGTGGTCCCCGGCGGACCGGGGACGCGCATCATACGAGGAAGTGAGGCCGACGACAAGTCATTCCGGCCAACGAAGTGAAAATTTCCTGAGCGCATGCCTTGCCGGATGCGCGCAGCCACCCGATGATGCCTGTCTCCCCAGCAACACCCCGCCCCAGCGCCCATGATCGAATTCGGACACCTCACCCACCCCGGCATGCGCCGCGAGCTCAACGAGGACACCTACTACGGTGACAGTGAGCTGGCCCTGTGGCTGGTGGCCGACGGCATGGGCGGGCACGCCTGCGGTGAAGTGGCCAGCGCGCTGGCGCGCGAGACCATCGTGCGCGAGATCCGCCGCGGCGCACCGCTGGCGCAGGCCATCCGCACCGCCGACGAAGAGATCATCCGCGCCTCGCGCCGGCGCAACGACACGTTGCCGATGGGCACCACCGTGGTCGCCGCACGGGTACAGGGCAACCGCTATGAAGTGGCGTGGGTTGGCGACAGCCGTGCCTACCTGTGGCGCGACGGACAGCTGGCCCAGCTCAGCCAGGACCACAGCGTGGTGCAGGAGCTGGTCGCGCAGGGCAACCTGACCGCCGAACAGGCGCGTGCGCATCCGCACCGCAACGTGGTCACCCAGGCGCTGGGCGTGACCGATCCGGCGCATCTGAACGTGGCCACCACCAGCGGCGAACTGCGCCCGGGCATGCAGCTGCTGCTGTGCAGTGACGGCCTGACCGAGGAAGTGGACGACCGCAGCATTGCCCGCACCCTCGCCTTCGAGGATGCCAGCGCACAGGAATGCGTGGACACGCTGGTCGCCGCCGCGCTCGACGGCGGCGGCCGCGACAACATCAGCGTGATCCTGGTGCGCTGCCACTAACCGGTAGATCCATGCCATGCGTGGATGCGGCGCTGCCGGCCAGCGGCCGGCACTACCCCATCCCAGGCATTACGCGCTGGCGGGCTCTTCCACCTTCGGGCCATCCCACAGCGCGTGGCCAGCCTTCTTGCGCAGCCGCTCCAGTCGCGCCGCATGCGCTTCCAGCTCCGACGGCGTGGCCACCACGCGCGGGCGCGGCAGCAGCTTGCTGGTGTCGAAGGCCTGCAGCGCCGCACCGGCAGCACCGCCATCGTCATCGCCCAGACCGAAGCCGATTTCTTCCTGGCCCGAGGTCAGCGCGATATAGACGTCGCCCAGGATCTGCGCATCGAGCAGGCCGCCGTGCAGCGCACGGTGCGAGTTGTCCACGCCCAGCCGCTTGCACAGCGCATCCAGCGAGTTGCGCTGGCCCGGGAAGCGCTCACGCGCCATCACCAGGGTATCGATCACGGCGCAGCGGTCGGTGATCTTCCCGTACTGCGGCCCCAGCAGCGACAACTCGTTGTCGAGGAAGCCGAGGTCGAACGCCGCGTTGTGGATGATCAGCTCGGCGCCATCGATGAAGGCCAGGAACTCGTCGGCGATCTGCGCGAAGTCCGGCTTGTCATCGAGGAACTCCAGGGTCAGGCCGGTGACTTCCTGCGCGCCCTGTTCGAACTCGCAGTCCGGCTTGATGTACTGGTGATAGTTGTTGCCGGTCGGGCGGCGCTTGAACAGCTCCACGCAGCCGATTTCGACGATGCGGTTGCCCTTCTTCCACTCCAGGCCGGTGGTTTCGGTATCGAGGATGATCTGACGCATGGGCTCAGTTTACCGGGCTGGCGTCGCGGATCTGGATCGCCGCGTTGCGGGCCAGCGTATCCACCCGCTCATTGTCCGGGTCGCCGGAGTGACCCTTCACCCAGCGCCAGTCGATCTGATGCCGCAGCGTGGCCGCCTGCAGGCGCTCCCACAGCTCGCGGTTCTTTACCGGATCGCCGCCAGCCGTCTTCCAGTTCTTGCGGATCCAGCCCGGCATCCACTGGGTCAGACCCTGCCGCACATACTGCGAATCGGTATAGAGCACGATGTTGCACGGCTCGGTCAGCGACTCCAGCCCGGAAATGGCCGCCATCAGCTCCATCCGGTTGTTAGTGGTGTGCGCCTCGCCACCGCTCAGTTCGCGCTCGTGGCCCTTGTAGCGCAGCAGCGCAGCCCAGCCGCCGGGGCCGGGATTGCCAAGGCAGGAACCGTCGGTGTGGATTTCGATGGTTTTCAATACAACTCCAGAATCAGGTAGCTACGGTGCCGTGCCAGCGCACCGGCAGCGGTTTCGGCCCAGGCAGGGCCAGCGTACGTTTTTCCGCATGGAACAGGCAGGCCGCGCGCAGCGGCGCCCAACCTCCGGGACGACGGCTGCCCGCACCGCGCCAGAGCGGGCCCAGGTAACGCATATCGTCGCATTCCAGCCCATGACGGCCGAGCAGCAGGCGGATCCGCTGTGGCGTGCGCACCACCAGTCCATGCTGGCGCCATCGCGTGCGATACGGACTGAACGGATTGAGGCTGCTCAGCCACAGATGGCCGCCCGGCATCAGTACGCGCTCGCACTCGTCGAGCAGCCGGTCGGCATCGGCCGCGGTGACATGCTGCAGCACGATCGCATTTACGCTTTCATTGGCCAGCGGCAGCGGCAGCGCACAACGGGTGTCGCCGGCATAGCCCTGCCCCTGCCGGAACAGGCGCAGACCGCGTCCGCCCAGCTGTGCATCGTCCAGCCAGGCCGCACTTGGTGCGATCCACAGCCAGGGCTGCGCCGGCAGCACCGACAGCTGCGGCAGCAGCAATTGCCGCTCCAGCACGCGCAAGGCCTCCGCCGGTTCACTGTCGAACCACGGGGTCTGGCTCGCTTGACGGGTGCTCTGCAGCGCGGGCATGGTCCAATTCTATGCGACTGACTGCCCTGCCCGCATTTGCGGATAACTACATCTGGACGCTGATCGACAACGAGGGCGCTGCCGTGGTCGTCGACCCCGGCGATGCCGCGCCAGTGCTCGCGCTGGCCGATCAGGGCCTGCGCGTGGACACGATCCTGCTCACCCATCACCACGACGACCACATCGGTGGCGTGCCGGCATTGCAGGCGCGTTTCCCCGGCGTACGGGTCATCGCGCCGGTCGAGGAACGCATTCCCACGGCCACCGAGCGGGTCGGCGAAGGTGAACGCGTTCAGGCACTGGGCCGGACGTTCCACGTACTATCCGTGCCCGGGCATACCCGCAGCCACATCGCGTTTCACACTGCTGAACATCTTTTCAGCGGAGATTCGTTGTTCAGCCTGGGCTGTGGACGCCTGTTCGAAGGTACGCCGTCCCAGCTGCTGGCGTCGATGCGCAAGCTGGGTGCCCTGCCCGCGCAACTGCTGCTTTGTTGCGCTCATGAGTACACCGTGTCAAATGCCGTCTTCGCGCGGCATGTCGACCCCGCCAACGCTGCCTTGTGGCAGCGCCAAGAGGAGGCTTTGGCCATGCGCCGCGATGACCGTTCCACCCTGCCGGTAACCCTGGCCAACGAATTCGACTGCAATCCCTTCCTGCGTGTGCACGCTGCACCGATCCGTGCGTCGGTGTCGGCACACCTGGGCCGTGACGTCGTGGACGACGTCGACGTGATGGCCGGTCTCCGGCACTGGAAAGACGGCTTCCGCGCATGATGCGCCGAAGTCTGCCGCTGGCCCTGGGCCTTGCCCTGGGGCTGGCCGGAACCGCGGGCGCACAGTCGCTGGGCGCCGGCATCAGCCAGAACCTGACCGCCGCTGCGGCGCTGCCGCTGGATCCGTCCGCGCTGCCTGCGCCCTCGGTGCGCAATGGTCAGGAGATCTTCACCAGCTTCCGCGACGGCCTGGCCGAGCCCAGCTGCGATGCCGAGGCTACCAGCCCGCGCTGGCAGAAGCAGTTCGCCCACGCCCCCTCGCGCCTGGCCAACCAGGATGACGATGCGCTGGTGCTGTTCGGCTATGTGGTCGAAGAGCTGCGCAAGGCCGACCTGCCCACCGAGTTCGCGCTGATTCCCTTCGTGGAAAGCGGCTACCGGCCCAATGCCCGCAATGGCAGCGGCCCGACCGGCCTGTGGCAGTTCATCGCCACCACGGCGCGCAACCACCGCGTACCCATGGCCAACGGCTACGACGGCCGCCTGTCGGCGGTTGATTCCACCCAGGCCGCGGTGCGCTACCTGAAGACCCTGCACGGCATGTTCGGCGGCGACTGGCGACTGGCCACCATGGCCTACAACGCCGGCGAGTACCGGGTGCTGCAGTCCATGCGCAAGGCCGGCATGAACGCGCAGAATGCCAAGCCGGCAGCCCTGCCGGGGCTGTCGCCGGTTACCCATGCCTATGTCGAGAAGCTGCATGCCCTGGCCTGCGTGCTGGAAGACGTGGAGGACCAGCCTCGCGTAATGGCCTCGCTGGACCGCACCGTGCCGGTGTTGAAGGACCACACCCTGCCGGCCGGCACCAGCGTCCAGCAGTGGGCCGCACAGCGCGCCCTGGACCCCGCCAGGATCGCCCGCCTCAACCCGGCCCTGGCCGCCGGCAACCGCGCCTCGGGAACCACCCGGGTCCTGGCCCCGGTCTCGGCCGCTAATGCGACGGTGACGGAAGCCGCGACCACGCTGGTGGCCAGCACTGCACCGGTTGCCACGACCACGCCGACGCCGCAGGTGGCCAAGACCGTGGCCGCGATCGCCGACCGCCCGCGCAGCCGCCGCCACACCGTGCGTGATGGCGAGTCGGCCTGGACCATCGCCCGCCGCTACGGCATGCCGGTAAAGGCCCTGCTGTCGCTGAACGGCCTGAGTGGCAGCAGCGTGCTGAAGCCCGGCGCAGTGCTGCGCGTGGAAGACTGACGGCCCCCAACACCGCGGTATCTGCTCTCTGTAGAGTCGAGCCATGCTCGACTTCCGCTCGCGGGATGGTCGGCGCAAAAAGCAGTCGAGCATGGCTCGACTCTACATAGCCGCAAGCACAAAAAAAGGCCCGGCATTGCCGGGCCTTCTTCGATCCTGCCCCGCCGCGAGGCTTACAGGTTCTCTTCGGTGGTCTGGATCACGAACTTCCTGCGCATCGCCTCGACGTAGGCCTTGGCTGCGGCCATGCCGTCGATCTGGCTCAGCTGATCCTTGAGCTGCTTCTGCTGCTCGGCGGTCACTTCCTTGATGTCGCCCGGGTTGACCTTGTTCACGGCGAACAGCAGCGCGTGGCCGTTGACGTCGACCTTGCCGTAGCTCGGCTTGCCTTCCGCCGGCACCGGCGCACTGAAGATCGCGCGGTTGATTTCCGGGGTCGGCACCGGCTGGCTGCGCGGCAGGCCCGGCATCGGGCTCAGCTGCAGCTTCTCGCTGGCGGCCAGCGACTGCAGGGTGGCGCCCGCCTTCAGCTTGGCCAGCACGGCATCGGCGGCCTTGTCGCTGGCCTGGCGCTGGCGGTCGGCACGGATCGCGGCGATCACCTGCTCACGCGCCTTGTCCAGCGGCATCGCCTGCTCCGGGGTATGCGCGGCCACGCGGATGACCACGCTGTGGTTGGTGGCACCGCCCAGGGCGATCGGGTCGCTGGCAGTACCATCCTGCACCAGCACTTCGGAGAAGGCCGCACGCAGCACAGCCGGATCGGTGGCGATGCCACTGGCGGTTGCGCGGGTGATCGGGCCCAGGGTCTGCAGCGGCAGGTTTACTTCCTTGGCCGCAGCAGCCAGATCACTCGGGCTCTTGTTGATGGCATCGACCAGGTGGCCGGCCAGCTCGTTGAAGCCGCGCTCGCCGTCGGCCTTCAGCTGCTCGGCGGCCAGCGTGTCACGCACTTCCTCGAACGACTTGCCTTCGCCGCCACGCACCGCGGCGACCTTGATGACGTGGTAGCCGAAGTCGGTCTTGACCGGGCCGATCACGTCACCCGCCTTGGCGGCGAACAGGGCGTCTTCGAACGGCTTGACCATCGCGCCACGCTCGACCCAGCCCAGATCACCGCCCTGGTCCTTCGAACCCGGGTCTTCCGAATTGGCCTTGGCCAGTGCAGCGAAGTCGGCACCCGCCGCCTTGGCTTCGGTGGCGATCTTGTTCGCCTTGGCTTCGGCACCGTCACCGGTGATCAGGATGTGCGCGGCCTGGCGCTGTTCCGGCGAAGTGAACTTCGCCTTCTCGTCCTCATAGCGCTTGCGCAGGGTCGCTTCGTCGGCCGCGGTCGGTGCCGGCAGGTTGGCGCCATTGATCTCGACGTATTCCAGCGACACGCTTTCGGCCTGGCGGAAATCCTTGCCGTGGCTGTCGTACCACTGCTTGATCTGCTCATCGGTGACCGGCGCGGTATCGGCCGGAACCTCCGGCAGCGCGGCCAGTTCGACGTCGCGGGTCTCACCCAGCAGCTTCAGCAGGCGCTCGGTCTCGGCCTGGGTGACGAAGCCCGAATTCTGCAGGCCCGACGGGATCACCGACTGCTGCAGGCTCTCGCGCACCAGCTCCTGGAACTGCGTGGGGGTACGCGGCGGATTGCCACCGGCCAAGGCCAGGCGGTAGTTGTTCTCGTTGAACTTGCCGTTCGAATCGAGGAAGGCTGGGATGGTGGCGATGTACTCGCGCACCGCGCCATCGCCGATCACAACACCGGCCTGCTCGCCCACCAGGCGCACGACCTGCTCGTCGATCAGCTGATCGAGCACGGCCATCTTGTTTTCAGTGCTTTCGAACGCGCGCGGGTCGAAGTTCTCGCCCTGCTGCTGGCGCTCACGCATGCGCTCCTGCTCGAAGCGGGTGCGGAAATCCTGCGCGCTGATCTCGTGGTGCTGCCACAGCATGCGCACCGGCCACCACGACGGTGCCGAACGCCACCAGGTCGGAGGCGCGGAAACCTTGGCCACGTTCTGTGCGCCAACGCCACCCAGGTAGCTGTTGTCGATCACGAACAGGAACGGAATCATCAGCAGCCCCAGGATCACGGTGACGATCCAGCCTGAGGTCTTGTCGCGGAGTTTCTGCAGCATGGTGAGGAATCACAAGGCCTGATTGGCGAGCCCGGCAGTGTAACCCGCTTCGTCGCAGGGACCAAAAGCAGCGCCGGCGCGGCCTGCGCCGATCTCCGCGGACCTGTGCCGTCAGCACCTCGGCAGGCCTGCCGCAGGGCACAAAGAAAAAGCCCCCGGCTTGCGCCGAGGGCTTTTAAAGTTGGCGGAGCGGACGGGACTCGAACCCGCGACCTCCGGCGTGACAGGCCAGCATTCTAACCAGCTGAACTACCGCTCCGCGCTGAAACTTTGCAGGCGCCCAGTATATCCGAAGACTCCCTGGAAACCCAGCCCGATGAACACTTTTTTCAAAGTTTTTTCACAGGGACTTAAGAATTCTGCAATGGCGGAGCGGACGGGACTCGAACCCGCGACCTCCGGCGTGACAGGCCAGCATTCTAACCAGCTGAACTACCGCTCCACACTCAAACTTTTACCGCGGTGCTGTGGTGGGTGCTGAGGGTTTCGAACCCCCGACCCTCTCCGTGTAAAGGAGACGCTCTACCGCTGAGCTAAGCACCCCAGCGAGCCGCTTAGTTTACAGCATCCTTCAGGGCCTTACCAGCCTTGAACGACGGATTCTTCGAAGCAGCGATCTTGATGGTGTCGCCGGTCTTCGGGTTGCGGCCGGTGCGGGCAGCACGGTCGCGGACCTGGAAGGTACCGAAGCCAACCAGGGTGACCGCATCGCCGTCCTTCAGCGCCTTGGTGACGGCAGCAACGACGGCATCGACAGCGCGGCTGGACTCGGCCTTGGTCAGGTCGGCAGCTTCAGCAACGGCATCGATCAATTCGGTCTTGTTCATTCTCTACAACTCCTTTGGCGGTGGGTTCCGCTTATTCGACAGGGAAGCAACCGCACGCCTTCTGCATGCGGCCGCCATGTGGAAACGGTTCGCCGATTCAGTCATCGCTGACAGCGATCACTCATTCGCGAGTGCTGCTTTTATACCAGTGGCCCTACCCCCACGCAAGCTGGAAAGCCAGCAACGACGCGGGTTTCGGGCCATCGGACAGCGCGCGTCAATGCTTGACGCGCGCGCTTCCACTCGGTTTGGCCTTGCTGCGCACCGTGACACGCTGCGCACTCTTGCGCGCCTTCTTCGGTGCCAGCGGGCGCTCCAGCGCCAGGTCCAGGACTTCTTCGATGTACTTCACCGGCACGATCTCCAGATCGCGGGTGACGTTGGCCGGAATGTCTGCAAGGTCCTTGCGGTTCTCTTCCGGAATGATGACCGTGCGGATACCACCGCGCAGTGCGGCCAGCAGTTTCTCCTTCAAGCCACCGATGGCGGTGACACGACCACGCAGGGTGATCTCACCGGTCATCGCCACGTCGGCACGCACCGGCACCTTGGTCAGCATCGACACCAGCGAGGTGACCATTGCCGCACCGGCACTCGGTCCGTCCTTCGGCGTGGCGCCATCGGGCACGTGCAGGTGCACGTCGTGCTTCTGCAGGAAGTCGCTGTCGATGCCAAAGCCGACCGCGCGCGAACGCACCACCGACAACGCCGCCGACGCCGATTCCTTCATCACGTTGCCGAGCTGGCCGGTCAGGATCAGCTGGCCCTTGCCCGGCACCAGCGTCGATTCGATCTGCAGCAGATCGCCACCGACTTCGGTCCACGCCAGGCCGGTGACCAGGCCGATCTCGTTCTCTTCCTCGGCGCGGCCGAAATCGAAGCGACGCACACCCAGGTACTTGTCCAGGTTCTTGCTGGACACGCTCACCAGCGCCTTGGACTTCTTCGCGCCCTTCTTCGCCTTCACCGGCTGCGGGCCGGCCAGCGCGATCTCCTTCACCACCTTGCGGCAGATCTTGGCGATCTCGCGTTCCAGGTTGCGCACGCCCGATTCGCGCGTGTAGTAGCGCACGATGTCCTGGATCGCATCGCTGCCGATCTCCAGTTCTTCCGGCTGCAGGCCGTTGGCCTTGATCTGCTTCGGCACCAGGTAGCGGGTGGCGATGTTGAGCTTCTCGTCCTCGGTGTAGCCGGGGATGCGGATCACTTCCATGCGGTCCAGCAGCGGGCCGGGAATATTGAGCGAGTTCGAGGTGGCCACGAACATCACTTCGGACAGGTCCAGGTCCACTTCCAGGTAGTGGTCGTTGAACGCGTTGTTCTGCTCCGGGTCGAGCACTTCCAGCAGCGCCGACGACGGATCGCCACGGAAGTCCATCGACATCTTGTCGATCTCGTCGAGCACGAACAGCGGGTTCTTGCTGCCGACCTTGTTGAGGTTCTGCACGATGCGGCCCGGCATCGAACCAACGTAGGTACGACGGTGGCCACGGATCTCGGCTTCATCGCGAACGCCGCCCAGCGACATGCGCACGAACTTGCGGTTGGTAGCCTTGGCGATGGACTGGCCCAGCGAGGTCTTGCCCACGCCCGGCGGCCCGACCAGGCACAGGATCGGGCCCTTCATCTGCTTCACGCGCGACTGCACCGCCAGGTATTCAAGGATGCGCTCCTTGACCTTCTCCAGGCCGTAGTGGTCGGCGTCGAGGGTGTCCTGCGCGGCCTTCAGGTCCTTGCGCACCTTGCTGCGCTTCTTCCACGGCACGCCCAGCAGCCACTCCAGGTAGTTGCGCACGACCGCCGCTTCGGCCGACATCGGCGACATCTGCTTGAGCTTGTTCAGTTCATTGCGTGCCTTGGCTTCAACCGCCTTCGGCATGCCGGCTTCAGCGATCTTGCGGGCCAGCTCTTCCAGCTCGCCCGGTGCATCGTCCAGGTCACCCAGTTCCTTCTGGATGGCCTTCATCTGTTCATTGAGGTAGTACTCGCGCTGGCTCTTCTCCATCTGCGACTTCACGCGGCCGCGGATGCGCTTTTCCATCTGCTGCACGTCGATCTCGCCATCGACCAGGCCGACCAGCATCTCCAGGCGGTCACCGACGGCCAGCGTTTCCAGCAGGCGCTGCTTGTCGGCCAGGCGCACGCTGATGTGCGCAGCGATGGTGTCGGCCAGGCGGGCCGGCTCATCGATGCCCGACAGCGTCTGCAGCAGCTCCGGCGGCAGCTTGCGGTTGGTCTTCACGTACTGCTCGAACAGCGACATCAGCGAGCGGGCGATCGCCTCCACCTCGCGTGCTTCGCGCTCGTCGGTGGCGTCGATCTCCACGGCCTGGCCGTGCAGCGAGCCGTTACGCTCGTCGACGTGGGTGACCTGCACGCGCGACAGGCCTTCGACCAGCACCTTGATGGTGCCGTCGGGCAGCTTCAGCAGCTGCAGCACCTGCGCCAGCGTACCGACCTGGTAGAGGTCGGCCGCATGCGGGTCGTCGGTCTCGGCCGACTTCTGCGCCAGCAGCAGGATGCGCTTGTCCGCTTCCATTGCCTGTTCGAGCGCGTGCATGGACTTGTCACGGCCGACGAACAGCGGGATGACCATGTGCGGGAACACCACTACGTCGCGCAGCGGCAGGACCGGCAGGTCGAGGGTTTCACTTGGGGAACGGGCCATGGGGGCTCCAGGGAAGGGGAAAACCGCCTCCGGGAGGGCATCTTCCGGAGACAAAAAAAGCCGATGGCCCCGTTATGGGGCCATCGGCTTTCAGATGCAAGACATTCCTTGAAAATCCTTTCCAATCAACAACCTGGAAGGATCACTCGGCGCCTGCGGCCTTCTGTTCAGGGGCCGCCGGGGTCTGGTAGATCAGGTACGGCTCGGACTTGTGCTCGATCACCGACTCGTCCACCACCACCTTGCTGACGTTTTCCTGCGACGGCAGGTCGTACATGGTGTCCAGCAGGACCGATTCGACGATGGTGCGCAGGCCGCGTGCACCGGTCTTGCGCTTGAGCGCCTTCCTGGCGATGGCCGACAACGCGTCCGGACGGAACTCCAGCTCGACGTTCTCCATCTCGAACAGCTTCTTGAACTGCTTGGTGATGGCGTTCTTCGGCTCGGTCAGGATCCTGATCAGGGCCGGCTCGTCCAGCTCCTCCAGGGTCGCCACCACCGGCAGGCGGCCGACGAACTCGGGGATCAGGCCGAACTTGATCAGGTCTTCCGGCTCGACTTCGGCCAGCACCTTGCCCACTTCCTGCTTGCGCTCGCTGCTCTTCACCTTGGCGCCGAAGCCGATGCTGCCGACGTCGGTGGAACGGGCCTGGATCACCTTGTCCAGCCCGGCGAACGCGCCGCCGCAGATGAACAGGATGTTCTTGGTGTCCACCTGCAGGAATTCCTGCTGCGGGTGCTTGCGGCCGCCCTGCGGCGGAACGCTGGCCACGGTGCCTTCGATCAGCTTCAGCAGGGCTTGCTGCACGCCTTCGCCGGACACATCGCGGGTGATCGACGGGTTCTCGCTCTTGCGCGAGATCTTGTCGATTTCATCGATGTAGACGATGCCCTGCTGCGCCTTCTCGACGTCGTAGTCGCACTTCTGCAGCAGCTTCTGGATGATGTTCTCCACGTCCTCGCCCACGTAACCGGCTTCGGTCAGCGTGGTGGCGTCGGCCATGGTGAACGGCACGTTGAGCAGGCGGGCCAGGGTCTCGGCCAGCAGCGTCTTGCCCGAACCGGTCGGGCCGACCAGCAGGATGTTCGACTTCGCCAGTTCGACGTCGTCGTTCTTCTGCCGGCTCTCGATGCGCTTGTAGTGGTTGTACACGGCCACGGCCAGCGTGCGCTTGGCGCGGTTCTGGCCGATCACGTACTGGTCGAGGACCTCGAGGATCTCGCGCGGTTTGGGCAGCGAACTGCGCGCCGACTGCGCCTTTTCCTCAAGTTCCTCACGGATGATGTCGTTGCACAGCTCCACGCACTCATCGCAGATGAATACGCTCGGACCCGCAATCAGCTTGCGCACTTCATGCTGGCTCTTGCCGCAGAAAGAGCAGTAGAGGATCTTGCCGGTGTCCGTGGAACGACCTTGGCGGTCTTCGCTCATGCTTCGCTTACCCAGTTACCCCACCCGCTGAACGGGGGTTCGATTCGAGAATAGCACAGGGCCGAGGGGACACCAGTCCCGCCCGACCCTGCAGGAACGGGGCCTCCATGGCCCCGTGATGGCCGGTCAGCCGGCCTGGATCGACTCGTCCGGACGACGCTCCAGGACCTGGTCGACCAGACCATAGGCCTGCGCCTCGAAGGCGCTCTTGAAGTTGTCGCGCTCGGTGTCGCGGGCGATCGTCTCCAGCGACTGGCCGGTGTGCTTGGCCAGCACCTCGTTCAGGCGCGAACGCAGGGTCAGGATCTCACGCGCGTGGATGTCGATGTCGGTGGCCTGGCCCTGGTAGCCACCCAGCGGCTGGTGGATCATCACGCGCGAGTTCGGCAGCGCATAGCGCTTGCCAGCTTCGCCCGCGGCCAGCAGCAGGGCGCCCATCGAGGCGGCCTGGCCGATGCAGGTGGTGCTCACATTCGGCTTGATGTACTGCATGGTGTCGTAGATCGCCATGCCGGCGGTGACCACGCCACCCGGCGAGTTGATGTAGATGTTGATGTCCTTTTCCGGGTTCTCCGACTCCAGGAACAGCAACTGCGCCACCACCACGTTGGCCATGTGATCGTCGATCGGGCCCACGAGGAAGATCAGGCGCTCCTTCAACAGGCGCGAATAGATGTCGTAGGCACGCTCGCCGCGGCTGGTCTGCTCGACCACCATCGGAACCAGGTTCAGGGCTTTGGTTCGGTTGTCCATTACGTGAGGTACCTATCTTGGGGGGCAACAACCCCGCGCCGGCAAAGGCGCGGGGCATCCGGTGATCCGCCCGGGCTTACTGGCGGATCGCGTCCTGGAACGACAGCTTCTCTTCGGTGTGCTGGGCACGCTCGGCGATCCAGTCGATCACCTGCTCTTCCATCACACGGTTCTGCAGGCCAGACATCAGCTGGGGGTCGTTGCGGTACATCTCAATGACCTGTTCCGGCTCTTCGTAGGTCGAAGCGATCAGGCGCATCGTTTCGTTCAGGCGCTTGGCTTCCAGGCGCAGGTCGTTGATGCGGGCCACTTCACCGACCAGCAGGCCGACCAGCACGCGCTTGGCGGCCGCTTCCTTGAAGCCTTCGTGGGCATCGGCCGGGATCTCGCCGACGTTCTGGCCGTTGCGGCGGATCTGCTCGACCTGCTGGGCCAGCATGGCGCGGGCTTCGTTCTCGACCAGGCGCGGCGGCATTTCCACCGACGAGTAGGCGGCGATCAGCTGCTCGCCCACTTCGCGGCGCAGGCGGTTCATCAGAGCGCCCTTCAGCTCGCGCTCCAGGTTGGCGCGGATGTCGCTGCGGAACTGCTCGACGTCGCCGCCCTTCACGCCGAAGCTCTTGATGAAGGCTTCGTCGACCGCCGGCACGACCGGCTCGGACACTTCGGCAACCTTGACGGTCACCTGCACGGTCTTGCCGGCCAGCACCGGCACGCGCCAGTCAGCCGGGAACTCGACGTCCAGGGTCTTTTCTTCGCCCTTGGCCAGGCCGACCAGGCCCTTTTCGATGGTGTCGAACATCATGCCCTGGCCGAGCACGATCGAACCCTTCTCGGTGCCCTCGGCCGGCAGGCGCTCTTCGCCGGCCTGCGACCAGGTTTCCACCGCGACCAGGTCACCGTCCTGCGCGCCACGGCTGACCGGGGCCCAGGTACGACGCTGGTTCTGCAGGTTCTCGATCATCTGGTCGATGTCGGCGTCGGTGATCTCGGCGCTGTGGCGCACGACGGTCAGCTTGCTGACGTCGATATCGCCGAAGTCCGGCACCACTTCCACGGTGGCCACGAAGGAGAATTCACCCTCGTCGCCCTTGTCGATGCGCGGGCTGCCGACGATGCGCAGGTCGTGCTCACGCACGGCGGCATCGAAGGTTTCGCGCAGCAGGCCGTCCAGCGCCTCGCCACGGACCTGCGCGCCGAAGCGCTGCTCGATCACCTTGGCCGGCACCTTGCCCGGACGGAAACCCTTGATGCGGGTGGTACGGGCGATTTCGCCCAGGCGGCCGACGATGTGGCTCTGCAGACGCTCTTCCGGCAGCGAGAAGCTCAGGCGGCGTTCCAGGTTGCCGGTGGATTCGATCGAAGCTTGCATGTTGACTCCTGCCACCGGTGGCCCACGCCCCCGGCTCGATGATTGGGATGAAACGGTTGTAAGGACACGACGTCTGGGACGCGCCTGCTTGCCGCAGCCCTTTAGTTTCGCCCAATTCGGCCTGCACTGCCAGCGCGTGCCGGTCAAGGGGGCGCAGATGGCCCGATCAGGGCGGGGACAGGCCGGCACTGGTGCGAAAGGGGGGACTCGAACCCCCACGCCTTGCGGCACTGGAACCTAAATCCAGGGCGTCTACCAATTCCGCCACTTTCGCGTGGCCGGCTCAGGCGTTCATTGTCGCAGGCGGGGGCTGGAAGCGGAAGGCCTGCACAAAACTGAATCTGCCGCGATGCGCGCGGCCCCTGCATCGCTGCCGCCCCGGCGGGCGCACCACCCGCCAGGACGACTGCGGCTTACTGCTGCGGTACAGCGCGGGCCGGCGCCATGCCGGCATGTTCGGCGGGCGCCTCCCCCTTGCGGATCTCCACGCCCCCCGTCATCGGTGCGCCGCAGAGCCACCGACTCCGGCATGGCCTTGCGCACATCCACCGAACCGTCCGCATTGCGCTGCACATCCACCGCGTCAGGCAGGACCTCCGCTTCCGCAGGCTGAGCCGGCCGCATCTGCATGGCGTCACCCACCGGGCGCGCCGGAGTGCTCTCCGTGCCCGCATCGCGTTCAACGGTCTTCGCGGGATCATTGGCTGGCGCGCAGGCAGCCAGCGCCATCAACGCGAAGGGAACCCACAGCGTGCGGTGCAATCGATTGATATCAGCCATCAACATCTTCCTTCGTGCATGCGCCATCGGCGCGGAAGATCCATTGGGTGCGATACAGGACGCGATGCGGTGAGAAGCAGCGCACAGCATTGAAAACACTGATGACGCGTATGTCCCTGATTTCAGCATCGCTTCAGTAGATTCACGCCATGCGCCGTTTCAGCAGATCCACGCCATGCGTGGATGAAGCGCAACCCGGCGTGCAGACAAGAAAAAAGCCACTTGGATGACCAAGTGGCTTTTGTCTGGTGGGCTGTCAAGGATTCGAACCTTGGACCTATTGATTAAGAGTCAACTGCTCTACCAACTGAGCTAACAGCCCGAAATCGGGGCGCGAATTATGACCCGATCCGCTCGGTGGGTGCAAGCACTTTTTTCAACATCGTTGAAACCAGCACTGCGGTCCCGCTGCGTTGCAGATCCACGATCAGGCGGGGCTCTGCAACCTGTGATCCATCGGAACGATGGGAGTCACACTTATAAGAAAAAAGCCACCTGGGATACCAGGTGGCTTCTGTCTTGGTGGGCCGTCAAGGATTCGAACCTTGGACCTATTGATTAAGAGTCAACTGCTCTACCAACTGAGCTAACGGCCCGTGAAACTCAGACGCACATTGTAGCGTGCTTTCTGTTTATTGCAATACCGTTTCGGCTGCGCCGATGCGGTTGAATCAGTGGGGTGGCTGAGGGGATTCGAACCCCCGACCACCGGAATCACAATCCGGTACTCTAACCAACTGAGCTACAGCCACCACTGAAACTTTCGCTCCACCGCCGATGACGCTGACGCTGGACCTTGATGCTTTGCTAGCGGGTGGAACCAGAAGTCCGTCCCCCGAAGCGAGTCCGGCATTTTCCGGGAGTCGCGAAGGAATTGCAAGCACTTCTTCACATTGATGTGCAGGGGCCGGAACAGGAGATCAATGCTGCTCCGCCGAGGTCACGCGCGCGATGTCCGCATGCCCATCCAGGAATGACAGCGTGGCCTCCCCTTTCGGCGTGACCTGCAGCTGCAGGCGTGGCTGGCCCGCTCCGTCGAGCAACTGAAGCATCACGTTGCGCGACTGCGTCCTGCCAAGAAGCACTCGACGGGTAATCGCTTGCACACCCTGCGCGTGCAAGCGCTCATCGTCGGCCCAGAACATCGGTCGCAACTGTCCATCGGCGACATCGTTTCGATCACATCGAACGACGCGTTGCGTTCGGCCGTCACCCCCATCAGCAGGCCAGCAAACGCCCGCAAGGCGACAGCACCGCGGCAGAAGGTAAGCCGCCGTTGGCGCCTGCGCCGCCGATGTACTTCGACCAGCACCTGCTTCACCTCACCCACGCCGTTCGAATCTGCATCCATCCCGAGCTAGAGAAGGCGCGTGCCGCACGCACCGGATGTCAGGCGCTGGCGAACAGCCCGCCCGCCGTCGGGCACGCCCCGAGAGCATGAACGCTTAGTGAACAAATCGTGAATGAGTCTCAACTAGGGATGGGGGAGATCCATTCATACAACGTTAGCTGCAGGACATGGAACGCAGGGCGCGCGTTTGCAACCATGCCGGTTCCTGCAATGAAGGTGAGATCAATAGATGAGCAAGCGGCTAATCGGATTCGTCGCGCTGGCAGCCGTGCTGGCAGTGGCAGCCGTTGCAATGTCCGGCTACCGGCAGCAGGCAACTGCGGATGCCACGGCAGAGGAATCCGGGAAGAGTGGCAGCCTCGATGAACGGCCTGACCAGGGAAGGCAGCTTCCGGCGTCAGGTGCGGCGGCCGCGCAAAGGCTTGAGCGGGACAACAAAATCCCGCCGGGCTCGTACAAGGCCGTGGGCCCCAAGGCCTACGAAATCGTAAGAGGCAATGAGTTCCGGCCTCCCGGTGACGCGCTCGCCCACGTCAAGCAACTGATGCTGCGCTCCGAATCCGGAGATGCCACGGCAACCTACGAAATCTATCGAACCATCGAGCAATGCCAGACCTTCATCTCGGATCGCGCTGACAAGCTGGCGGATTCGGCCACCACGGTCGGGGCCGGCAACTGGTTCCTGGAGCGGTCGGAACGAATCCTCAAAGAGTGTGAGTCGCTGGCTCTGGATCAGGACATCTATCACGCCGATTGGCTTTCGAAGGCCGCCGCCATGGGCTCGCAGGAAGCGATGCGCGCCTACTCGCGATCGCCGGAGAAAGTCATCGGTTCGCTTGATGACGCAATCCGTGATCCCGCGGCGCTCGAGGCGTGGAAGGACACCGCCACCGGATATCTGCGCGAGCTGGAATCACAAGGGAACGTCAATGTCATCAGCGACATGGCGATGGCCTACACCTATGGCGGCATCGTTCCTGCGGATCCCGTTGCGGCCCTGGCGTACACCCGCGTCCTCAACCGGCTGGACCCACGTTTTGCCACCACCGATGACATTGCCAACCATGAGAAAAACCTGAGCAGCCAAGAGAAAGAGAAAGCCCGCATCTCATCGAACGAAATCTTCAAGAACTGTTGCATCCCACGATAAGGACCTATTGTGAAAGCTAGACTGATTGGGATTATCCCTTCGCTTGGTAGAAACTCCATTCCCGCCATTGCAGGCGTGCTGCTGTTCATGGCGGCCGGGAGCCTTCAAGCGAAAAAGCTTCCTGGCGTCATCAACTGCACCGCCGGATGCACGCTGACAACCCCGTATCCCGATCCGGTGACCAACCAGCAGCTTTCCCAAGAGGTCAAGAATCTCAATGCCGGCCGGACCACGGTCTGGACAGCCCAGACGCGCGTCCAGACCGGCGATGTCCTGACCGTCTGCAACGGTATTTCCTGCGTCAACTACACGTGGCGAGGTGCAGGTTTCGACTCCGGCGAAGTGATTTCGACCGTCCTCCCGCCCAACTCCCGCGGTGGTGGCGGCGGTGGTGGTGGCGGCGGTGGTGGTGGTGGCGGCGGCAGCGGCCCGATCAGCGGCGGCTGCCACGGCAACTGCGGCGGTGGCGGCAAGGTGCGGGTGGGCGAACTGGAACAGATGTGATCCATCCGGGGTGCACTCGACCAGAGTGCACCCATCGCGACCATCGCGACATGAGAAAGGCCAGCGCATAGCGCTGGCCTTTTTTCGTTGCCGGGCGCATTGCCCCACCCCAGGCGGCGCTGCTCAAGCACCTGCGGAGTGAGCCGATCGACGTCAGACGCCGGTCAACCGCAACCGGAATGACATCACGTCGTGCGACTGCACCCCATGCAAAGGGTATCTTTCATCGGAAAAGAGGAAGGTGGAATGCTCGCCACCCAGGGTCGTGCAGCCATCGAATGGGAACCAATGTTCACGGATGTGAGCACTTAAACCATTGATTCCAATGGCGCGCCCGACAGGAATCGAACCTGTAACCGCCGGCTTAGAAGTCTGTCTGACTCTAGATGCGAATCAAGGACTTGGTGTGACTTCATTTCTGGAGCATGGGGAGGCGGGCCATTGCGGCACAAGGGCAAGGCCTGGAGTTTTCTGGAGCATCCGTGCTTGCGACGGTTGCTGCCCGACCCTACCGGCCGCAACCTCTGACACTGCGCGCGCCAGCGATTCATCGGCGCTCTGCCGCAGTTGCTGCTCATGGCTGGCGTAGTCGTTGGCCGACTTCACCTGCTGGCGGTAGGTGCGTTCGATCGACAGCGCCTGCGACTGGTACTGCGTCAGGTTGGCCGTCATCAGCTGCGTGCTCACGTCGGCCATGAGGCTGGCGTAGTTGCCGAGTAGCCCGGTCACCTTCTGCACCTGGGTGGCCAAGTCCGTGCCGGCGACGCCGGCCAGGTCCTGGAAGTAGTCGACCGCCTTGTTGACCTTGTCGACCTCCAGCCCGTTGAGTGCTCGGCCCAGCTCATCGGCATTGCACACTGCCAGCGCGATCGACGCACTGAGCGCGGTGAACACGTCCGCCGACTCGAAGTAGCCATCGTGCTGGCCACCGAACCCCGCCGCCTTGACCGCCTCGGTATACAACCGATTGGTCATGTCGCTGAGGTAAGCCTCCAGCTGCGCTTTGGCCTCGCTGGAGTCCGCCGACAACTGGAGCTTACCCAGGTCAACCTTCACGCTGCCGAGCTTCTGGGTAAGGTCCACACCCAACTGCTTGGCCAGATCGGTCGCAGCACCACGCACCTAGCGCGCGGCCATATCGAACGTGCGATCGATGCCCGGATCCAGCGCGCCGAACTGCGTCCACTTCTTGTCGCTGCGGAACAGGCCGCCCTTGGCCTTGATATCCGCATAGCTCTGGCCGTCGAACCCGCCGAAGCCGTAGCTGCCGGTGATGCCCTGACCGACGCACACGTGGACGGCGAGGTGCTACGCACGAACCGCCGAAAGGGCAGCCGCGACAACCTGGTGCGCAAGGGCGCAGAAACCGAGGAGGCCATCGCGATGCTGCGGGCGCGGCGCGCGGCGATATGGGAAAAGAAGGGGGGAGTAATTCCGATCCGGGCCGAGGGCCGCTATCTGTTCGTCAGCGAGGACGGCGAGCGGTTGACCGAGGATGGTTGGCAGACTGCCTGGGGGCGCATGATGCGCAACGCGGTGAAAGACGGGATCCTGAGCCAAGATGATCGGTTCGGCCTACACAGCTTGAAACACAGAGGAGTGACCGACACCAAGGGGGATAAGAAGCAGGCGAGCGGCCACAAAACCGACGCGATGATGCACGTCTACGACCACTCGCTGCCTACAGTTCCTGAGTCCGGCTCCGACGACCGCTAACCCGGCCATCAATACGCGGGGCGATTTAGACGATCACCAAGGTAGTAAAGGCCCAGACCCGTTGCAAAGACCAACTGCCAGAATAGACAAAGCAAACAAAAAATAAATGCCCATTTACCATATGCCGCTAGCGAGCCAAGAACGCTGAAAAAACCCTGAGCGGTCAGGCCTGCAAAGACGCAAACGATCAAAAGAGCAAAGCTCTCCCAGCACAAGAAGGCAAACAGGTAAGCGAGAAACCTGCGACGGGTCAATCCTATCTCGTTCTGATGCCCACCAATGTCGACCTTCAACGTTGGTGACGGAGAGGGCATCACAGTGTCAATGTCAGGTCGATTAAAAGTGGCGATTGCCGCAAGAGCCGCAATATAGAATCCCGGCAAAACTGAAAAAACTATAATCAGCCTATCCAACAAACCCGACGCACCAGCGATCATGCCAGGGCGCCCGAGAACCCATAGAAGAACGCTGGTCCCGGCCGAAAATATACCTGGATAGAACCAGTCGAACACCCACTTAGATTCGTGTTTTATCCTGAGATACGCGAGCGGCGAGAATATTAGGGAAAACATATCAACACCTCAAACCAGTTTTCGCATCAATCCAATGATAACCGGGTTAATTTGCGCGAAGGCTGTAGGCAAATTCCCCAGACCGGTAAGCCGTTCCTTTCTAACATACAAGCCGGCGGATAAGAGCCCGTAATTCTTAGACATCACGCTCACTGTACGGTCCACGTTCGTATCAGTCTTAAACTTGATCCTAGCAAACTCATAATCGTTCGCCTTGCCAGGAAGAACCGAATCCAACAGGGCCTTCGCTTTGTCCAAAAGCTTATTCGGATTGGGCTTGAGAATCACAGCGGAGCGCTCTTCAATAATTTTATTAGCCGCATCCCAGCTCGCCCCTTTCTTTTTCTGGGTATACAACTCAACCTGCTGGAGCTCACCGCTTTTCAGATCCTTGATAAATTCGGAAGAGGGATGACCCAGCAGTTCAACACTAGGGTACGCCTTAACCTTCAAAAAGTTTCCTGCAGCGTCCTTCTTTCCAACAGGATCATCCACCCAAAAATCCTTGAACACCTTGCTGTAAGCACGGAACATTTTATTCAAGAACACGACAACTTTGGACGCAGGAATGCCAGGCGCCGACTCAAGTAAGAAGGGGCATGGTGCGGAGTTTTTAGCGTTGCCATACTCCCAAATAATGTGCGCGGTGTGCTCAAGGCCTTCGTCACCGACCTTGTTTTCAACCCGCCTAGCGCCTTTTAGCCAGTCAGTGAACGTAGGGTCTGCCGCCTCAGGATCTGCAAAGCCGATCAGCATTTCACAGCGGCTGGCACTAACCGTCATATCGGCTATGTAGAAGACCTGCTTCTTCGAATTGACGACGTAAGCTTTGTTTGCGGTGAAGAACTTGAGGACGGTCTGCGCCAGCTTCTCGTGCGGGAAAGGCGCCAATCCCTTGTATTTTCTACTCTTCGTCTCCGTAACAACATCAAAGAAGAAGACGTCTCGCTCATCCTTCTGCATTGCTCTGCCCCTGTCCGTAGATCATCTCGCAGGATTTTCGCACAGAGCGAGACCGATATGAACGAACCTTAACTTCAAGAGCTAGCTGGTGCCGTGCCAGTGTTCCAAGCACTGTTCGACGCTCAGGTGCGCATGTTGGACCACCGCCTATTTCCGGAGCCATTTCCGGATAGCGGTCAGGATGGATATAAAAGACAGAGTAAACCATTGATTTCAATGGCGCGCCCGACAGGAATCGAACCTGTAACCGCCGGCTTAGAAGGCCGGTGCTCTATCCAGTTGAGCTACGGGCGCCCGAACCGGAACGGTGTCCAATCCGACGTGATGTGGGATTGGTCGGGGTAGAGGGATTCGAACCCCCGACATCCTGCTCCCAAAGCAGGCGCGCTACCAGACTGCGCTATACCCCGGTCTTGCAATCCCCTCGGGCCATGCCCGGGGAGCTGGTCATTGTCGCCAAGCGCATTGGGAACTGTCAACGCAGGATGCGCAGATCCGGC
Source organism: Stenotrophomonas sp. TWI1409 (assembly GCF_039673015.1). Classification (NCBI taxonomy): domain Bacteria; kingdom Pseudomonadati; phylum Pseudomonadota; class Gammaproteobacteria; order Lysobacterales; family Lysobacteraceae; genus Stenotrophomonas; species Stenotrophomonas sp. TWI1409. The sequence goes on along the minus strand of NZ_JBDJKU010000027.1, from coordinate 5,401 downwards.
GCCTGCCACAACGCCGAAAGCAGTCATCGGCTATGCTCACGCCCATCGGCCGGATGGCCGTCCTGACCTTCATTCGCACGGAGAACGCGTATGCGCAGCGGCAACCCGGCTCTTTCCGAGTCCACCTTCCTCGACCTCGCCAGTGGCTCGGTGGTGACCAGCCCCGACCAGGCCATGACCCTCAACGGTACCGTCAACAAGACCGGCTTCCTGCTGCTGTTGACCGTGCTGACCGCCGCCTTCGCCTGGAACCAGACCATCGATGACTACGGCCAGGTCATGGCCGGAGCCAAGCTGTATGCCATGGGCGGCGCCATCGGCGGCCTGGTGCTGGCGCTCATCACCGTGTTCAAGAAGGAGTGGTCGCCGGTCACCGCACCGATGTACGCGCTGGTGGAAGGCCTGTTCCTGGGCGCCATCTCGGCCGTGTTCAACGCCAAGTTCCCGGGCATCGTGTTCCAGGCGGTGCTGCTGACCTTTGGCACCCTGTTCGCGCTGCTGTTCGCGTACCGCAGCGGCCTGATCAAGGCCACCGAGAACTTCAAGATGGGCGTGGTCGCCGCCACTGGCGGCATCGCCCTGCTCTACCTCGCCTCGTTCGTGCTGGGCTTCTTCAACATCGACGTGCCGGTGATCCACGACTCCGGCTGGCTGGGCATTGCTTTCAGCCTGTTCGTGGTGGTCGTGGCCGCGCTGAACCTGGTGCTGGATTTCGACTTCATCGAAACCGGTGTCGCCCAGCGTGCACCGAAGTACATGGAGTGGTATGGCGCATTCGGCCTGATGGTGACCCTGGTCTGGCTGTACGTTGAATTCCTGCGCCTGCTGTCGAAGATCCAGCAGCGCTGAGCCGAAACATGCCGTAGACGACAAAGGGCGCCCTTCGTGGCGCCCTTTTTCGTTCTTCCCTCAGCGCGCCAGCAGTACCGGCAGCGACGACGCCAGCAACGCGATGCCTGACGCGGTCAGCAGGCCCAGCACGACCTGCCGGAAGCGTGCCTCGCTGATGCCGATGTAGACCCGCGCGCCCAGCAGGGTCGGCACCAGCATGGCCGGTGCCACGATGGCGAAGTGCGGCAACATCTGCCGGCTCACCAGGCCGCTGCCGACATAGGTGGCCATGGTCACCGCCAGCATCGCCAGGTTGAAGTTCTGGATGACCGCGCGCTGCTCGTCCTTGCCGAAGCCTCGCAGGGTGCTCCACAACGTCGGCACCGGCCCGGCAAAGCCGCCGATGCCACTGAGCACGCCACCGGCCATGCCAGCAATCGCATCACCGATACGGCCGCCGACGCGGACCGGAGGCAACGAGCGCGCCATCAGCATCACCGGGCACCACAGCGCCAGGAAGCCACCCAGCAGCGCCTTGAACCAGTCCATGTCCAGCTGTGGCAGCACCGTCACGCCCAGCGGAATGCCGGCCAGCCCACTCAGCACGAACGGCAGCAGCAGGCGCAGGTTGAAACCGCGGCGCACGGTGAACACTGCGACCAGCTGCCCGACCAGCGCACCAAACACCGAAAGCGTCGCCGCCAGCCGCGGCTCCAGTCCCCACGCCCAGAACGACATCGCCACCATGCCAAAGGCGAAGCCGGACAGGCCCTGCACGAATCCGGCGACGATCGCGCCCAGCGCGACCAGCAGATACACCGACTCCATCACCACCTCGGTTGCTGCCGCGCGACTACCCCGCCGCGCCCACCTGTGCAGCGTAGTGCGCCGCAAGGTGCTCGACCAGCGCACGCACCTTCGGCGCCAGCGCCCGCGCGTGCGGATACAGCGCGAAGTAGCGCCGCTGTCCGGCGTGCCAGGCGGGCAGCACGCGGATCAGGCGGCCGGCACGCAGGTCCTCCTGCACGGTCAGCGCAGTGAACAGGCTGATGCCCATGCCAGCCAACGCAGCGGCATACAACGCTGGCGTCGCATCCACCCGCAGGCGCTGCCCCGCCTCGATGCTCGCGGCGGCACCGCGTGGCCCCTGCAGCTGCCAGGGCGACATCGCCGCTGTGGGACTGAAACCCAGCAGCGTGTGCTGTGCGAGGTCCGAAGCCTGCCGGGGCAGACCGTGCCGCGCCAGATAGGCCGGTGCGGCGACCAGGATGCGTGGGCAGCTGGCCAGCTCGCGCGCGACCAGCTGGCTGTCCGGCAAGGAAGGCGCGATGCGCAGCGCCAGGTCGAAGCCGCCACCGACGACATCGACCAGTTGATCATCCGCCGACAGGTCAAGCGCGACCTGCGGGTAGCGCTGCAGGAACGACGGCAGCCAATGCGGCAACTCCTGGCTGGCGACCACCTGCGGCACGCTGATCCGCACGATGCCACTGGGCTGCGCCTGCCCTGCGCGTGCGCGGTCATCCGCTTCCTGCAGGCGATCCAGCAGCGCTGCCGCCTCGCGGTAGTAGTCGCGACCGGCTTCGGTCAGTGACAGCCGACGGCTGTTGCGATCGAGCAGTCGAACCTGCAGATGTTCTTCCAGCTGCCGCAGTTGCCGTGACATCGCCGAATGGGTGGTACCCAGTCGTTCGGCGGCGGCGGTGAAACTGCCTGCATCGACGATGGCGCGCAGCGCACGCAGGGCGGCGAAATGGTCCATCGGCGGGCAGCTCCAGGTGGCGGGGCCCGCGGCGTGCGGGCCCCGTCAGCTTATCAAGCGCCGTCGCCGGCCTTGCGTACCGGCAGGGCCAGGATTGCATCGGTGCCCAGGACGTCGCCGAAGGTGTCTTCAATCTGCGCCAGCGAGGCGTCATGCAGCGCGCGATGACCGATGCGCTGGCCTCCGGCAAGATCCAGATCACGGCTGGCAGTTGCATCGGACGACACGATGACACGGTAGCCACGCGGTGCCGCTGCGGCATCGCGGGCGGCACCGGCCACGCAGGCATGGGTCTGCAGGCCGGTGACGATCAGGGTGTCGATGCCGGCATCCTTCAGCACCTGGTCGAGCACTGCGGCCGAGTCACCGGCGAACACGCTGACGTTGTCCTTCTGCACCACGGTCTCGCCCTTGCGCGGCTGCAGGTCGCGATGGAAGGCGGCATTGACGCTGCCCTGCGCGAACAGCGGCGCACCCGCCGGCAACACGTGCTGCACATGGATCACGCGGATGCCGTGGGCATCGGCGAACTCGACCACCCGCTTCGCCTGCCGCAGTGCGGCCACGCCATCGGGGATGACCATACGGCCACCGGCGAAGCCCGGCGCAGCGCTGCCGTCGAAGTATTCGTTCTGGAAGTCGATCACCAGCACGGCGGTCTTCGCCGCATCCAGCGAAGCCACAACGGGTGCGCCAGCCATGTGGCGGATGGTGGGATGGGCCGGTTCGGCAGCGGTGACGGGGGTAACGGTGGCCATGCCGATCAGGCTGGCCAGACCAAAGGCGGTGAGGTTCATGTTCAAGCTCCTGTGCGGTGGAAAGTGGGCACATGATGCGGAGCGGACGGCGCACGAACCAGCCATGTAAAAGCACATGATCTGTGCAAATTTCGCACAGAATGTCCTTGTAGCGTCGAGCCATGCTCGACTACGCAGGAGCAGTCGAGCATGGCTCGACTCTACTGGGCCAGCTTGACCCCATTGAGTCGCACGATCATCGCGTGGTCACGACCCAGCACCACTTCGGCGGTATTGCTGCCCGCGCGCACGGCACGTGCAAGGCCCGCCGGATACTTCACTGGGACGCCGGCCAGGGTCTGCACATGCTGGGCCGGAGAGATCCTGCTCCTGATCACGAACTCGGCACAGCTGCCTTCGAGCAGATACACAGGCGACCCTGCCGGAAATTCGATCAACCGCAGGATGCGCGCCTCGCTCTCCTGCATGCTGCGGAGGGGCGCCCCCTGCGTCCGCAGGCGGCGCAGCGCGCGCTGGGCGCGGGACCACGGCCAGTAGAAGATGGCGTAGATGGCCACGCCGACAGCATAGACGGCAACGGCCGCCACGACCCACACGGCCGCCTCAGGCATCTGAAAAAATCCTGTCGGTGAAAAACCGCAGTTGAAAACGCAGACGGGCCGTACAAGGACGGCCCGTCTTCAACGCATGCAGGCCCGGACTGGGCATCGCCGAGACGATCTCCAGCCGGAACGCCGGCCGCTTACAGGCGGCTGGCGATGGCCTGGGCAAAGCTCATGGTGGTGCCGGTGCCGCCCAGGTCGCCGGTCAGCGAATCCTTGGCTTCCATGGTCGCCACGATGGCCTTGCGCAGGCGCTCGGCATTTTCCGGCTGGCCGACATGGTCCAGCATCTGCGCGGCTGCCAGCAGCAGCGCGCACGGATTGGCCTTGCCCTGGCCAGCGATGTCCGGCGCGGTGCCGTGCACGGCTTCGAAGATCGCCGCGTCCTTGCCGATGTTGGCACCCGGGGCCAGGCCCAGGCCGCCGACGAGGCCGGCGCACAGGTCGGAGATGATGTCGCCGAACAGGTTGGTGGTGACGATCACGTCGAACTGTTCCGGACGCATCACCAGCTGCATGCAGCAGTTGTCGACGATCATTTCCTGGAATTCGATGTCCGGGTACTGCGCAGCCACTTCACGGGCGACATTCAGGAACAGGCCCGAGGTCGACTTGATGATGTTGGCCTTGTGTACGGCGGTGACCTTCTTGCGGCCGGTGCTCTTGGCCAGCTCGAAGGCGTAGCGCACGATGCGCTCGGAGCCCTTGCGGGTGATGCGGGTGCCGGAGAAGGCGGTCTCGCCGTCGGCCGACACTTCCTGGCCTTCGGCCAGGTAGGCACCTTCGGTATTCTCACGCACGGTGATCAGGTCGACGTTGTCGAAACGCGACTTGGTGTTCGGGAAGGTGTGGGCCGGACGCACATTGGCGTACAGGTCGAAGTGACGGCGCAGGCTGACGTTGATCGAGGTGAAGCCACCACCGACCGGGGTGGTCAGCGGGCTCTTCAGCGCGACCTTGTTGCGCGCGATCGATTCCAGGGTCACCGCCGGCATCAGGTCGCCGTGCTTTTCCAGGGCCACCAGGCCGGCGTCGGCGTCTTCGTACTCCAGGCCAGTCTTGAGCTGGTCGAGCACGAACAGGGTGGCGTCCATGATTTCCGGGCCAATGCCGTCGCCGCGGATGACCGTAATTTTCTGCGTCATTGATCGATGTTCCGAACAGGGGGAAAAACGCCGTCCGGACGTGCCCGGAAACGCCGGCGCAAAGGAAGTTTCACCGGCAATTATGCCTGAGCCGGGGCCGAGGTCCCAAATAGACCATGGTCCCAGTGCCCGGCTCAGGCAGAATTGCCCGCGCATCCCACCTTATCCCCGCGCCTGTCGGCGCGCCCCCTTGAACAACAAGGGGGCTCCTGGGCTGTGGGATCACGGGGAAGGCGCCCCGCACGTCCGGTAGTGGCGGGGGCCGGGGGGGGACCACACGCCAAAGGGGGGGTAAGAATTAAA
>NZ_JBDJKU010000026.1:0-56826 GCF_039673015.1 Stenotrophomonas sp. TWI1409 | reverse complement strand
GGGCGAAAGACCAAAGGCTGCCGGCCAGCGGCCGGCACTACCGTGCCCGTTTACCTGACGGGCCTGAGACTCTCCAGCAACACAGTTGCTACAGGGACGTACTTGCGGCGTCCCCGCACTCCGACACCGCCCCGCCAACCCACGGAATGCCCGCTGTTGACGTTGACGTTGACTGCAGCAGGTGCAGGGCTGCAAGCCCTGCCGAAAAACCCTTACCGCACTTGTTCCTGCTTGCGCACGATCGCCATCGCGATCTCCAGCGACTGCTCGTAGTTCAACCGCGGGTCCACCGTCGAACGGTAGGCGCGCTCCAGGTCACGTTCGGTCAGTTCGCGCGCGCCACCGGTGCACTCGGTCACGTCTTCGCCGGTCAGCTCCAGGTGCACACCGCCCAGTCGCGTTCCTGCGGCCGCGTGCAGATCAAACGACATCTCCACTTCGCCACGCACGTTGTCGAAGCGGCGCGTCTTGAAGCCATTGGCGGTGCTCTCGGTATTGCCATGCATCGCGTCGCAGACCCACAGCACGCGGCGGCCATCGCGCTTGACCGCATCCAGCAGCGGCGGCAGCTTCTCGGCGATCTGCGCTGCACCCATGCGGTGAATGAAGCTCAGTCGACCCGGCTCGTCATGCGGGTTGAGCACATCGATCAGGCGCAGCAGCTGGTCCGGCGTCACCGACGGGCCGACCTTGATCGCGATAGGGTTGCGCACGCCACGCAGGTATTCCACGTGCGCGCCATCGAGCGCGGCCGTGCGCATGCCGATCCACGGGTAGTGCGTGCTCAGGTTCAACCAGCCCTGCTGGCGCGGCACCTGCCGGGTCAACGCCTGCTCGTAGGGCAACAGCAGCGCTTCATGCGAGGTGTAGAAATCGATGCGGTTGAGGTTGTGCACGCGGGCCCCGGCCAGGGTCTCCATGAAATGCACTGCATCGCCGATCGAGGCCACCATCTTCTGGTAGTCGGCGGCCAACGGCGAATGGCTCACCCATTCCAGGTTCCAGTACTCGGGGTGGTGCAGGTCAGCGAAACCGCCGTCGATCAGCGCACGCACGAAGTTCATGGTCATCGCCGAGTGCGCGTGGGCCTGCAGCATCCGCTTCGGATCCGGCAGCCGCGCCGCTTCGGTGAAGGCCGGCGCGTTGATGACATCACCGCGGTAGCTGGGCAGGGTCACGCCGTCGCGGGTCTCGGTATCGGCCGAACGTGGCTTGGCGTACTGGCCGGCGAAACGGCCGACGCGGATCACCGGCTGGCGCAGGCCATGCACCAGCACCAGGCTCATCTGCAGCAGCACCTTCAGCCGGTTGGAAATGGTGCCCGATTCGCAGTCGCTGAAGTTCTCCGCGCAGTCGCCGCCCTGCAGCAGGAAGCGCTTGCCTTCCTGCGCCTCGGCCAGCTGCTGCTTCAGCGCCAGGATCTCCCAGGAAGTCACCAGCGGCGGCAGCCGCTTCAGCTCGTGCAGGGCGGCGTCCAGCGCCACCGGGTCCGGGTAGGTCGGCATCTGCAGCGCGGTCTTGCCACGCCAGCTCTCCGGCGACCAGGCGGCGCCAGTGGCGGCTGCGGCGGGATCGGGCACGGGCGGAACGGCGGACAGGCTCATTGCAGACTTCCGGGATGGGGGGCGGTCATGGTCGCAGAGCCAGCCGCTGGCGCAAAGGGCCGACCTGCTCGGCCAGGCCGCCTGAACGGCAGGGAAAGGCCGATGCGAGCAGCCAGATCCAGCATGGTCAGCCGCTCAAGGCAGGCGCATGATCTGTTACGGAGTAACACTTCCACGTCATGGACCGGCCCCTTCCACGCCCTGCCATCACTCTTCCCATCATGAAGCCCTCGCCCCTCGCTACCGGCATCACCTTCGCCCTGGCCCTGGCCAGCCTGCCCGCCTTCGCGGCCGCCGCCGATGGTGCCGGGCCTGCGGTCAAGGACCTGGACACGGTCACCGTCAGCGCCCAGCTCGACCAGGCCCGCAACGCGTTGTCGCCGGACATCGGCAGCAGCCAGTACCAGATCACCGCCGAGGACATCCAGAAGCAGCCGCTGGGCGCCTCCGCGCCGCTCAGCCAGGTGCTGCTGCAGGCACCCGGCGTGGTCCAGGATTCCTATGGCGGCGTGCACGTGCGCGGCGACCACGCCAACCTGCAGTACCGGATCAACGGCGTACTGCTGCCCGAGTCGATTTCCGGCTTCGGCCAGACCCTGGATGCGCGCACCATCAAGAGCATCCGCCTGATGGACGGCGCGTTGTCGGCGCAGTTCGGCGAGCGCACCGCGGCGGTGGTCGACATCACCACCCGCAATGGCGCCGAGCTGGGCAACGGTGGCAGCGCCGGACTGACCACCGGCTCGTTCGGCAAGGTGAACCCGAATGCCTCCTGGTGGGGCAACCAGGGACGCTGGAGCTGGTTCCTGACCGGCAACTACGACCAGAACGAAGTCGGCCTGGAGAATCCGACCAACTCGCGCAAGCCGTTGCACGACGATACCCACCAGGGCAAGGCCTTCGCCGACCTGACCTACCTGGTCAACGAGAACACCCGCCTGAGTGTGTTCGCCGGTTTCGCCAACAACCGTTTCCAGATTCCGGTCAATCCAGGGCAGACGCCGCAGTTCGGTTACCTGGACACCACCACCTTCGATTCCAGCCAGCTGGATGAGACCCAGCGCGAGACCACCCGCTTCGGCATGCTGGTACTGCAGGGCACGCTGGGCAGCACCGCCTACCAGCTGTCCGCCGGGCAGCGCTACAGCGATGCAGCGTTCAACCCGGACGTCATCGGCGATCTGGTGTTCAGTGGCGTCGCCTCGCAGGTGCGGCGCAGCAACCGTGCCAACACCCTGCAGGCCGACTTCTCCACACCACTGGGCAACGACCACACGCTGCGCTACGGCTTGTACGGCAACTACGAGAACGCACGGGCCAGCAGCAACAGCTGGGTGTTCCCGGTTGATGACGGCGGCCAGCAGTCCAGCACCACGCCGCTGCTGATTCCTGACCACAGCGCCTTCCATGCCAGCACGCTGGCGTTGTACGTACAGGATGAGTGGAAAATCGGCGACGACTGGACCGTCAACTACGGTCTGCGCGGTGACCGCTACAAGGCCTTCGGCCGCACCGAGGGCCAGCTCAGCCCGCGCGTGGGCGTGGTCTGGAATGCCAGCGACAGCACCACCGTGCATGCCGGCTATTCGCGCTATTTCACGCCACCGGCCAGTGAACTGATCGCCAGCAGCGACATCGCCCTGTACGACGGCACCACCAACCAGCAGCCCAGCGGCGGCAACAACACGCCGCTGGCCGAGCGCAGCGACTACTACGACATCGGCGTCTCGCAGCAACTGGGCGAACACCTGACCCTTGGACTGGATGCGTACGACCGCCGCGTCGCGCGCCTGCAGGACGAAGGCCAGTTCGGCGCCGCCTACATCTACTCGACCTTCAACTACCGCCGCGGACACATCCGTGGCCTGGAGTTCAGTGCCGACTACAGCAACGGCCCGTTCAGCGCCTACTTCAATGCGGCGCTGAACAAGGCCATCGGTACGGATGTCATCACCAGCCAGTACAACCTCGATCCCGAGGCGCTGGCCTATGTGGCCAACCACTGGATCCACCTGGACCACGACCAGAAGCTGACCTCGTCGGGTGGCCTCAGCTACGCCTTCGCCGGGCACAACCGGATCGGGGCCAACTACGTGTTCGGCAGTGGCCTGCGTTCGGACATCGAGGGCGTACCCAACGGTGGCGAGCTGCCGTCCTACCTGCAGGTGAACCTCAGCGCCGGGCACGACTTCAACGTCGACAGCGGCCATCCACTGCATGTGCAGCTGGCGGTGATCAACGCGTTGGACCGCAGCTACCAGCTGCGCGATGGCGGTGGCGTCGGCGTGTTCGCCCCGCAATGGGGACCGCGCCGCGGCGCCTACCTGAGCCTGCAGCAGGATTTCTGAGATAGTGCCGGCCGCTGGCCGGCCTTCCCGCGGTGGGGGGGCCGCCGCGCCGGCCCCCCCCCCCGCCCCGCGGGGGCGACGGCGCCCCCCCCCCCCCACTACCCTGCTTCAGCGCTTGACCTTGCGCAGCGACACCACCAGCGCCCACAGCGCCAGCAGCACGAACCACACGCCCGACCACATCGGCATGGTCAGGCCCAGGAAGGTCCAGTCGATGTTGCCGCAGTTGCCAGTGCCGGTCAGCACCGTGCGGAACACTTCCAGCGGCCCCATGGTTTCGCTCAGGAAGGCCAGCGGCGGGCCACAGGTGGACCCCATTTCCGGCGGCAGCATCTGCACGTAGACGTGGCGCGCGGCGATGCCCACGCCCACTGCGGCGGCAATGAACGCCAGCACGCCATAGGTCGCGCGTCCGGGGCGGTTGGACGGACCATGCAGTGCACCGATCAGGAACAGCAGGCCAAGCGCAGCGAAGGCCAGGCGCTGGAAGATGCACAGCGGACACGGCTCCAGGCCCATCTTCAGCTGCAGGAAGATCGCGTAGCCAAGCAGGCCCGCGCAGATCAGGAAGCCCAGGAAGAACTGGGCGCGGAAGGGCCAGCGCAGTGGATTCATCGTCAACGCTCGAATGGATCAGGCGCCAAGCGTAACCGAGAGTGCGCGCCATTCGAACCGCCACAGGTGACGCCTGTCGGAACGGTGTGGGTCAGAGCCCTTTCCTGCAGAAAGGGATCCGCCCCCGGAAACGCAAAAGCCCGGCAGAGGCCGGGCTTTCGCTGTGTCGCATTGGAGCGGTCCGATTACTCGGCCACTTCCTCGGCCACGACCGGACGGTCAACCAGCTCGACGTAGGCCATCGGCGCGTTGTCGCCAGCGCGGAAGCCGCACTTCAGCAGACGCAGGTAGCCGCCCGGACGGTTCGCGTAGCGCGGGCCCAGGATGGTGAACAGGTTGCCCACGGCTTCGTTGTCGCGCAGGCGGGCGAAGGCCAGACGGCGGTTGGCGACGGAATCGACCTTGGCCAGGGTGATCAGCGGCTCGGCAACGCGGCGCAGTTCCTTGGCCTTCGGCAGGGTGGTCTTGATCAGCTCGTGCTTGAACAGCGAGGCAGCCATGTTCTTGAACATCGCTTCGCGGTGGGCGCTGGTACGGCTGAACTTACGGCCAGACTTCTGGTGACGCATGGTGATATTCCTTGGTTAATGATGAGACTGTGCGGATCGTTGTCGCCATCCTGGCGTTGCTGCGCGGACTGCGGTTGGTCCTGGCCGCCCGTCCTGGACGACCTGCCACGCGAACCTGGGGTTCGTCATGGCATGTTGTGTTGCGTTGAAGGCCCCACCGCGAACGGTGGAGCCTTCAGACATTACCGATATCAGCCCAGCATGCCGTGGCTGGCGACACCGGCCGGCGGCCAGTTCTCCAGCTTCATGCCGAGCGACAGGCCGCGCTGAGCCAGCACTTCCTTGATCTCGGTGAGCGACTTCTTGCCCAGGTTCGGGGTCTTCAGCAGCTCCACTTCGGTCTTCTGGATCAGATCGCCGATGTAGTAGATGCTTTCAGCCTTCAGGCAGTTGGCCGAACGCACGGTCAGCTCCAGATCGTCGATCGGGCGCAGCAGCACCGGATCCACGCCGTTGTTGGCCGGCTTGGCTGCACCGCGGTCGCGGTGGGTGAAGTCACCGAACACCGACAGCTGGTCGCTGAGGATGTCGGCGGCGGTGCGCACGGCTTCCTCGGCGTCGATGGTGCCGTTGGTCTCGATATCGATGACCAGCTTGTCCAGGTCGGTACGCTGTTCGACGCGGGCCGCTTCCACGGCATAGGCGACGCGGCGGACCGGCGAGAACGAGGCATCCAGGACCAGACGGCCGATGGCACGGGTTTCTTCGTCCGGACGACGACGCGCGGCAGCCGGCTGGTAGCCGAAACCACGTTCGATCTTCAGACGCATGTTGATCGCCGTATCCTTGGTCAGGTGGCAGATCACGTGTTCGCCGTTCAGGATCTCCACATTGTGGTCGACCTTGATGTCGGCAGCGGTGACAACGCCCGGGCCCTGCTTGGACAGGGACAGGGTGGCGCTGTCGCCGGAGTGCATACGGATGGCCACGTCCTTGAGGTTCAGCAGGACTTCGAGCACGTCCTCCTGCAGACCTTCGACCGTGGTGTACTCATGCAACACGCCGTCGATTTCGACTTCCGTGATGGCGAAGCCCGGGATGGACGACAGCAGCACGCGACGCAGGGCATTACCCAGCGTATGCCCGTAACCCCGCTCCAAAGGTTCGATAACGACCTTTGCACGGGTGTCGGTAAGGCGTTCGATCTGCGGACCGCGAGGACGCAGAACCTGGTTGGCGGTAACCGTCATGTTGCGGGTTCTCCTAGTGAACCCCCGGCCGTCGCCGGGGGCTCTCCAATGTGAATTACTTCGAATACAGCTCGACGATCAGCGCTTCGTTGATGTCCGCAGGCAGATCCGAACGATCCGGAACAGCCTTGAAGATGCCGGTGAACTTACCGGAATCCACTTCAACCCACGACGGGCTCAGGTCATGCTGGGCGGCGACGGTCAGGGCTTCCTGGACGCGCAGCTGCTTGGCAGCCTTTTCAGACAGAGCGATGGCGTCGCCAGCCTTGACCTGGTACGAAGCCAGGTTGACCGACTTGCCATTCACGGTGACGCCGCGGTGCGACACCAGCTGACGGGCAGCCGGACGGGTCACGGCGAAGCCCATGCGGTAGACGACGTTGTCCAGGCGGGTTTCCAGCAGCTGCAGCAGGTTCTCGCCGGTGTTGCCCTTCTTGGTCGAGGCCTTCTTGTAGTAGTTGCGGAACTGACGCTCCAGCAGGCCGTAGATACGCTTGACCTTCTGCTTTTCACGCAGCTGGGTGGCGTAGTCGGACAGCTTGCCCTTGCGGGCAGTGGCGCCGTGCTGGCCGGGCTTCTGCTCCAGCTTGCACTTCGAGTCCAGCGCACGCGCCGGGCTCTTCAGGGACAGGTCGGCGCCTTCGCGACGGGCGAGCTTACAGGTAGGACCGATATAACGAGCCATTTCTTATCGCTCCCTTTAGACGCGACGCTTCTTCGGCGGACGGCACCCGTTGTGCGGGATAGGCGTCACGTCGATGATGTTGGTGATCTTGTAGCCGACGTTGTTCAACGAACGCACGGCCGACTCACGGCCCGGACCCGGGCCCTTGATGCGGACTTCCAGCGACTTCACGCCGTAGTCCAGCGCAGCACGACCGGCCTTTTCAGCAGCCACCTGGGCAGCGAACGGGGTCGACTTGCGCGAACCGCGGAAGCCAGCGCCACCGGAGGTCGCCCACGACAGAGCGTTGCCCTGGCGGTCGGTAATGGTGACGATGGTGTTGTTGAACGAAGCGTGGACGTGGGCAACGCCGTCGGTGACGACGCGCTTGATCTTCTTCTTGGTCTTAGCAGCGGGCTTAGCCATTTCTCAGTCCCTTACTTCTTGATCGCCTTGCGCGGACCCTTGCGGGTGCGGGCGTTGGTACGGGTGCGCTGGCCACGCAGCGGGAGGCCACGACGGTGACGCAGGCCGCGGTAGCAGCCCAGGTCCATCAGGCGCTTGATCGCGATGCCGATCTCACGGCGCAGATCGCCTTCCACGATGTACTTGCCGACTTCGGCGCGCAGGCGCTCGATTTCCGGCTCCGACAGATCGCGGATCTTGGTGGTCGAAGCAACGCCTGCGACTTCGCAGACCTTCTTCGAACGGGTACGGCCGATGCCGTAAATGCTTTGCAACCCGACCCAGACGTGCTTCTGGGCTGGCAGGTTGACGCCTGCAATACGCGCCATGACGCGGTTCTCCAGCTGAGTGATGGCCGACAGCGCGCCTCGGGCACGCCAATCCGGCAGGATGGATCAAAAAAGTGAACTAGCGATACTAACAAGGTTCCGGTTTACATGGAAGCCCGTGAAACCATTGGTTTCATGAACCCGGCCTGGGGAGTGTGCCCAGGCTCCGGCGCCGGATGGGGTTGGACCTGGGGTTTCCCCCGGAGCCGCCCGCGCTACTCCAGCGCGGGACCACCTCATCACACCCCCACCCGGAACCGCTGCGGGGGCCGCCCTTCGTTTGTGTGGCCGGAGTCCGCGAAGCGGAGGGACCATCACGTCAGGAAGACGAAAGTATAACAGGCCAATCAGCCGCGGGCAAAACCGCCGCGGTTGCCACCCTTCAGGTTGGCCTTCTTCAGCAGGCTCTCGTACTGGTGGGACATCAGGTGCGCCTGCACCTGGGCGATGAAGTCCATCACCACCACCACCACGATCAGCAGCGAAGTACCGCCGAAGTAGAACGAGGCGTTCAGCTGCGTGCGCATCAGCTCCGGCAGCAGGCAGACGATCACCAGGTAGGCCGAGCCGGCCGCGGTCAGGCGGGTCAGCACGCCGTCGATGTAATCGGCAGTGGCCTTGCCCGGACGGATGCCCGGAATCAGCGCGCCCGACTTCTTCAGGTTGTCGGCGGTTTCCTGCGAGTTGAACACCAGCGCGGTATAGAAGAACGCGAAACCGGTGATCAGCGCAGCGAACACGATCATGTGCAGCGGCTCGCCCGGGCCGAGCGCGTTGGCGACCTTCTGCAGGGCCTGGCCGAAGCTGCTCTGGTTGGCAGCCTGGCCGGACCACATGGCCAGGGTGGCCGGGAAGGCCAGCAGGCTCGAGGCGAAGATCGCCGGGATGACGCCGGCCATGTTGAGCTTCAGCGGCAGGAACGAGGTCTGGTTCATGTACGCGTTGCGACCGCCCTGGCGGCGCGCGTAGTTGACCGTGATCCGGCGCTGGCCACGCTCGACGAACACCACGAAGAAGGTGAAGGCGAGCACGACGATGGCGATCAGCAGCAGCTGGATGAACTGGATGTTGCCGTCGCGGTAGGCGTCGAAGGTGTGGATGATCGCACCCGGCAGGCCAGCGACGATACCGGCGAAGATGATCAGCGACACGCCATTGCCGATGCCGCGCTCGGTGACCTGCTCACCGACCCACATCAGGAACATGGTGCCGGCGGTCAGCGCGACCACGGCGGTGAGCACGAAGCCCATGCCCGGCGCGTACACGACCGGAGCGCCCGACGGCGAGACCTGGCCCTGCAGGGCCAGTGCGATCGAGCCGCCCTGCACCACTGCCAGCAGCACGGCGCCGATGCGCGAATACTGGGTGATCTTGCGGCGGCCGGACTCACCTTCCTTCTGCATCGCCTTCAGGGCGGGGAAGATGTGCACGGCCAGCTGCATCACGATCGATGCCGAAATGTACGGCATCACGTTCAGCGCGAAGATGCTGAAACGGTGCAGGGCGCCGCCCGAGAACATGTTGAACATGTCCACGATGCCGCCGCCCTGCTGTTGCATCATGGCAAGCATGGCATCGGGATTGACGCCCGGCACCGGCACGTAGCAGCCGATGCGATAGACGATCAAAGCCCCGACGACGAACAGCAAACGTTGGCGAAGTTCAGTGAACTTGCCCATTCCGCCCGCGAGGTTACCGATGCCAGCTTGCGCCATGATTTTCTTACTCCGTTACGCTGCCGCCGGCAGCTTCGATCGCAGCCTTGGCACCAGCCGTGGCAGCGATACCCTTCAGGGTGAACGCCTTGGTCACTTCGCCCTTGACGACGACCTTGGCCTTCTTTGCAGTGCTCGGGACCAGCTTGGCAGCACGCAGGGCGGCGAAGTCGATCTCACCGGCCGGCAGCTTGTCCAGCGCGTACAGCAGCACTTCAGCGGTGTCCTTGGCGATCGGCGAACGGAAGCCGATCTTCGGCAGACGACGCTGCATGGGGGTCTGGCCGCCTTCGAAGCCAGCCTTGATCTTGCCGCCACCCTTACGGGCGAACGAACCCTTGTGGCCGCGGCCGGCAGTCTTGCCCAGGCCCGAGCCGATACCGCGACCGACGCGGGTGCGCTCGGTGCGGGCGCCCGGTGCCGGGCTCAGTTCATTGAGACGCAGAGTCATGATCGATTACTCCTCAACCTTGACGAGGTAGTGAACGGTGTTGATCAGACCGCGAACCTGCGGGCTGTCCTTCAGTTCACGCACATCGTTGAGCTTGTTCAGACCCAGAGCACGCACCGACAGGCGGTGACGCGACTGAGCACCACGCAGGCCGCGCACCAGGCGCACCTTCACAGTCTTGTTGGACTCATTAGCCATGGTTGAGTTCCTCCACCTTCTTGCCGCGCTTGGCCGCGATGCGAGCCGGCGACTGCGCAGCAGACAGGCCCTTCACGGTGGCACGCACCAGGTTGATCGGGTTGCGCGAACCGGTGGCCTTGGCCAGCACGTTCTTCACGCCAACGGCTTCCAGCACGGCGCGCATGGCACCGCCGGCGATGACGCCGGTACCTTCCGAAGCCGGCTGCATGAACACGCGGGCTGCGCCGTGACCATCCTTGATGGTGTGCCACAGGGTGCCGTTGTTCAGGTCAACGCTGACCAGGTTCTTGCGGGCCTGTTCCATCGACTTCTGGATGGCGACCGGCACTTCGCGGGCCTTGCCATAGCCGAAACCGACCTTGCCTTCGCCGTCGCCGACCACGGTCAGGGCGGTGAAGGTGAACTGGCGGCCACCCTTGACGGTCTTGCTGACGCGGTTGACCGCGACCAGCTTTTCGATCATGCCGTCATCGACTTTCTCTTCGCGGTTACGGTCGCGATCGCGACCCCGCTGCTGACGCTCTTCTGCCATTTTGATTCCTTGGTAGTTTGGGTATGTACGGCTCGGGGCCGCTTATGGTTGTGGAATGTCGCGTTGTTCCGGTGGGCCACTGCAGAAGAGTGGCGCCGTCCAGCCTCACTCAGGCGGGCGAGCAGGCGGGCAGGAGACCACAGGTCCCCTGCCCTTATCCCTTAGAACTGCAGGCCGGCTTCGCGGGCGGCTTCTGCCAGGGCCTTGATGCGGCCGTGGTAGCGGTAGCCCGAACGATCGAAGGCAACCTTCTCGACGCCGGCGGCCTTGGCGCGCTCAGCGACGATACGGCCGACCTTGGCGGCGGCGTCGGCGTTCTTGCCGTTCTTCAGGCCTTCCATGACGTCGGTCTGGGTGGTGTTGGCAGCAGCCAGCACCTTGGAACCGTCGGCGGTGAAGACCTGGGCGTACAGGTGCTGGCCGGTGCGCAGCACCGACAGGCGGGCGACGCCGAGCTCACGGATGTGGGCGCGGGTCGACTTGGCGCGACGCAGGCGGGCGATGTTCTTGTTCATTTTGATTATTCCTTGAAAGCTGAAGGTTGGGCTTTTCCCTGAGGAGTCCGCACAAGGATGTGCGGGCTCTTGCGAGGGACTCGCACTTACGCCTTCTTGGCTTCCTTACGGATGATGACTTCGTCGGAGTACTTCACGCCCTTGCCCTTGTACGGCTCCGGCTTGCGGAACGCACGGATCTTGGCGGCAACTTCACCGACGACCTGCTTGTCAGCGCCCTGGACCAGGATCTCGGTCTGGGTCGGGGTGGTGATGGTGATGCCTTCCGGCGCCACGAACACGACCGGGTGCGAGAAGCCCAGCGACAGGCTCAGGTCCTTGCCCTGCATGGCAGCGCGGTAACCCACGCCGACCAGCTCCAGCTTGCGCTCGAAGCCTTCGGACACGCCCTTGACCATGTTGGCCAGGATCGCACGCACGGTACCGGTCAGTGCAACCAGCTCGGCGTTCTCGGTGCTCAGGGTGGCAACGCCGTTGTCGACGTTGATGGCAATACCGGCCGGCTTGGCCAGCGACAGGGAACCCTTCGGGCCCTTGGCGGTGACGCTGTCCGACTGGACGTTCAGTTCAACCTTACCCAGGTCGATCGGCTTCTTGGCTACGCGGGACATAGTTCTACTCCTTTCGCCTTAGGCCACGAAGCACAGGACTTCGCCGCCGACGCCCAGCTGGCGCGCCTGCGCATCAGTCATGATGCCCTTGGAGGTGGAAATGATGGAGATACCCAGGCCGTTCATGACCTTCGGCAGCTCGCTCTTGCCGCGGTACTGGCGCAGGCCCGAACGCGAGAAGCGCTTCAGGGTCGCGATGACCGGCTTGCCTTCGAAATACTTCAGCACGATTTCCAGCTCGGACTTGTTGTTTTCCAGCTGGGTCACGCGCAGGTCGGTGATGTAACCCTCGTCCTTCAGGACCTGGGCGATCGCAACCTTGATCTTGGACGACGGGGCTTTCACCGTCTGCTTGCCAACCGCGGCCGCATTCTTGATGCGGACCAGCAGGTCGGCGATGGGATCAGTCATGCTCATATGAGTACCTTTGAGTGCACCGATATCCGCTTTCGCGAAAATCTGTTGTCTCCTGGAAACGGGCCAGGTCCCTTGATGCAGCGGGCCAAGGGCCCACTCCTACAACCCCGTTTGCACAGGGCAAGACGCGGGAGTATACGCCAAAAGAGCCCGGCTTGCGCCGGGCTCTTCGGTTTTTTTGCGTCGGGAAAGCTGAATGCCTCCCCTGCCCGGTTCAGGCACCCCCGAAGGGGCGCCTGATCGCAGGGCCGGCTGGGATTACCAGCTGGCCTTGCGCAGACCCGGGACGTCGCCACGCATGGTGGCTTCACGCAGCTTGTTACGGCCCAGGCCGAACTTGCTGTAGACGCCACGCGGACGACCCGACAGCTCGCAACGGTTGCGCTGGCGGCTCGGCGACGAATCGCGCGGCAGCTTGGCCAGCTTGGTTGCGGCGTCGATCTTCTCTTCGTAGGTCGCGTCCACGGAGGACACGATCTTCTTCAGAGCTGCACGCTTTTCAGCGTACTTCTTTGCCAGCTTTTCCCGCTTGATGTCGCGGTTGACCATGGAGGTCTTTGCCATTTCGGTTTCCTCGACAGATCAGTTACGGAACGGGAACTTGAACGCTGCCAGCAGCGCCTTCGCTTCCGCATCGGTCTTCGCAGTGGTGGTGATGGCGATATCCATACCGCGGATCGCGTCGACGGCGTCGAAGTCGATTTCCGGGAAGATGATCTGCTCCTTCACACCCATGTTGAAGTTGCCGCGGCCGTCGAAGGAACGACCGGAAACACCACGGAAGTCGCGCACGCGCGGCAGCGAGATGTTGATCAGGCGATCCAGGAACTCGTACATCTTGTGGCGACGCAGCGTGGTCTTGCAGCCGATCGGCCAACCATCGCGGATCTTGAACGACGCAACCGACACACGCGACTTGGTGACAACCGGCTTCTGGCCGGAAATCTTGGTCATGTCGCCGACGGCGTTTTCCAGGATCTTCTTGTTGGTGGCCGCTTCGCCGACACCCATGTTCAGGGTGACCTTGACCAGCTTCGGCACTTCCATCGGATTGGTGTAGCCGAACTGCTTCATCAGCGCCGGCACCACTTCGTCCTTGTAGAACTTTTCGAGACGGGAACTCATCTTCTCATTCCTCAGGCGTCGAGCGCCTCACCGCTGGAGCGGAACACACGCAGTTTGCGTCCATCCTCCAGCACCTTGAAGCCAACGCGTTCGCCCTTGCCCGAAGCCGGGTTCAGAACATTCACGTTGGAGATATGGATCGAAGCTTCGCGCTCGACCACGCCGCCGGCAACACCTGCCTGCGGGTTCGGCTTGGTGTGGCGCTTGACGATGTTCACGTTGGCGACGACCACACGGTCGCCGTCGACGCGGACGACTTCGCCCTGCTTGCCCTTGTCCTTGCCAGCGTTGACGACAACCTGGTCGCCCTTCTTGATACGGTTAGCCATGATTATCTCCTGTCGCTCACAGCACTTCGGGAGCGAGCGAGACGATCTTCATGAACTTCTCCGAACGAAGTTCACGGGTCACCGGCCCGAAGATACGGGTACCGATCGGCTCCTGCTTGCTGTTCAGCAGAACGGCAGCGTTGCCGTCGAAGCGGATCAGCGAGCCGTCGGCGCGACGCACACCCTTGCGGGTACGCACCACGACGGCGTCATACACTTCACCCTTCTTGACCTTGCCGCGCGGAATCGCATCCTTCACGGTGACCTTGATGATGTCGCCGATGCCGGCGTAACGGCGCTTGGAACCACCCAGCACCTTGAAGCACATCACCTGCTTGGCACCCGAATTGTCCGCGACGTCAAGGTAGCTCTGCATCTGGATCATGATTCAGCTCCTTATTCAGCCGCGCGCGTGATGACTTCCACCACGCGCCAGTTCTTGGTCTTGGACATCGGAGCAATCTCGGTCACGCGGACGACATCGCCTTCCTTGCAGGCGTTGTCGGCATCGTGGGCGTGCAGCTTCGTCGAGCGCTTGATGTACTTGCCGTACAGCGCGTGCTTGACCTGACGCTCAACCAGGACGGTAACCGTCTTGTCCATCTTGTTGCTGACGACACGGCCTTCGACCGTGCGCAGCGTCTTCTTTTCAGTATTGTCGCTCATAGCGGCCATCCTTACTTCGTGCTGCCGAGCAGGGTCTTGACGCGAGCAATCTCGCGACGGACCCGGCGAATGTCGTGGGTCTTCGGCAGCTGGCCGGTGACCTGCTGCATACGGACAGAGAACTGTTCCTTACGCAGGTCGATCAGGTGGGCCTTGAGTTCGTCAGCCGACTTTTCACGGAGAGTTTTGATATCCATCAGCGCACCGTACGGGTCACGAAAGTGGTGGTGACCGAGAGCTTGGCGGCGGCCAGGCGGAACGCCTCGCGAGCCACTTCCTCGGAAACACCCTCGATTTCATAGATCATGCGGCCGGGCTGGATCTGGGCCACCCAGTATTCCACGTTGCCCTTACCAGAACCCATTCGGACTTCGATGGGCTTCTTGGTGATGGGCTTGTCGGGGAACACGCGGATCCACATCTTGCCGCCGCGCTTGACGTAGCGGCTGATCGAGCGGCGGGCCGCTTCGATCTGACGCGCGGTCAGCTGACCGTGTGCGGTTGCCTTCAGGCCGTATTCGCCGAAGCTGACAGCGTTGGCGCTCCAGCTCAGGCCATCGTTACGGCCCTTGTGTACCTTGCGGTACTTGGTTCGCTTGGGTTGCAACATTGTCGTTACCTCGCTTCACGGGCCGGGCGCTGACGGTCACCACGGTCGCCGCGATCGTGACGATCGTTGCGCGACGGGGTGTCGTCCTGCTTTTCCTGGCCAACCTGGGAGAAATCGAAGACCTCGCCCTTGTAGATCCAGACCTTGATGCCGATGATGCCGTAGGTCGTCTTGGCTTCAGCGAAGCCATAGTCGATGTCGGCACGCAGGGTGTGCAGCGGCACGCGGCCTTCGCGGTACCACTCCGAACGGGCGATTTCTGCACCGTTGAGGCGGCCACCGACGTTGACCTTGATGCCCAGGGCACCCAGACGCATCGCGTTGCCGACCGAGCGCTTCATTGCACGGCGGAACATGATGCGACGCTCCAGCTGCTGGGCGATCGACTCGGCAACGAGCTGCGCGTCCAGTTCCGGCTTGCGCACTTCGGTGACGTTGATGTGCGCCGGGACGCCCATCATCTCGCTCACTTCCTTGCGCAGCTTCTCGATGTCCTCACCGCGCTTGCCGATCACCACGCCCGGACGGGCGGTGTGGATCGTCACGCGAGCGGTCTTGGCCGGACGCTCGATCAGGATCTTGCTGATGCCGGCCTGAGCCAGCTTCTTGCGCAGCATTTCGCGCACTTTCAGGTCGGCTGCCAGGTAACCAGCGAACTCGGCCTTGTTGGCGTACCACTTGGAGTTCCAGTCCTTGGAAATGCCGAGGCGGATACCAATCGGATGAACTTTATGACCCATGGTCTTTTCCTTATCCGCTTACTTGGCGGCGCCCACAACCACAGTGATGTGGCTGGTGCGCTTGAGGATGCGGGTACCGCGGCCTTTCGCCCGCGCCATGAAACGCTTCAGGGTCGGACCTTCATCAACCATGATGGTCTGAACCTTCAGCTCGTCGACGTCGGCGCCCTGGTTGTTCTCGGCGTTGGCAATTGCCGACTCCACCACCTTCTTGATCAGGTGGGCAGCCTTCTTGTCCGAGAACTTCAGCAGGTTGACCGCACGCTCGGCCGGCAGACCGCGCACCTGGTCAGCGACCAGACGAGCCTTCTGCGGGGAGATGCGCGCAGTGCGCAGGATGGCTTTCGCTTCCATTGTCATCTCTCCTTACTTGCCCGACTTCTTGTCACCACCGTGACCCTTGAAGGTCCGGGTGATGGCAAATTCGCCGAGCTTGTGGCCGACCATGTTCTCGTTGACGAGAACCGGGATGTGGTTCTTGCCGTTATGCACGGCAATGGTGACGCCTACCATGTCAGGCAGGATCATCGAACGGCGCGACCAGGTCTTGATCGGCTTCTTGCTGCCCGCAGCGGCCTCCACCTTCTTGACGAGGTGGTGATCGACGAACGGGCCCTTCTTGAGTGAACGTGCCATGGTCGATTAGCCCCTACGATCGCGGACGATGAACTGCTGAGTGCGCTTGTTATGGCGCGTCTTGTAACCCTTGGTCGGGACACCCCACGGGGTGACCGGATGCGGATTACCCTGGCCGGCCTTCGCCTCACCACCACCGTGCGGGTGGTCAACCGGGTTCATGGCAGCACCACGAACGGTCGGGCGGACGCCGCGCCAACGCTTGGCACCGGCCTTGCCCAGCTTTTCCAGGCTGTGCTCGTCGTTGCCGACTTCGCCGATGGTGGCGCAGCACTCGACCGGAACCTTACGCATTTCACCCGAGCGCAGGCGCAGGGTGGCGTAGATGCCTTCGCGAGCCACCAGCTGCACGGCCGCACCAGCGGCGCGAGCGATCTGAGCGCCCTTGCCCGGCTTCAGTTCGATGCAGTGGATGGTGGTGCCGACCGGGATGTTGCGCAGCGGCAGGGTGTTGCCAGCCTTGATCGGGGCATCCGAACCAGCGATCACCTGATCACCAGCCTTCAGGCCCTTCGGGGCGATGATGTAGCGACGCTCACCGTCGACGTAGCACAGCAGAGCGATGTGCGCGGTGCGGTTCGGATCGTATTCGATGCGTTCCACGCGCGCCGGGATGCCCAGCTTGTTGCGCTTGAAGTCGATGATGCGGTAGTGCTGCTTGGCACCACCACCGACGTGACGCACGGTGATGCGGCCATGGTGGTTACGACCACCCGAGCGGCTCTGCGACTCGACCAGCGCAGCGTGCGGAGCACCCTTGTGCAGGTCGGGAGTGACCACGCGCACGGCCGAACGGCGGCCGGGGGAAGTGGGCTTGAATTTCATCAATGGCATGGGATGTACCTCAGGCCTTGGCCGTTACATCGATCGACTGGCCATCGGCCAGGCGAACGTACGCCTTGCGCCAATCGCCGCGGCGGCCAGCACGGTTACGGAAGGACTTGTTCTTGCCCTTGACGTTGACCACGTTGACGGCTTCGACCTTGACGTCGAACAGCTGCTCAACCGCGGCCTTTACATCGGCCTTGGTGGCTTCGTTCGAAACTTCGAAGACATACTGGTTGGAGAGTTCCTGCAGGCGCGCGGTCTTTTCGGAGACACGCGGGGCACGCAGCACGCTGAAGATTTTTTCGTTGCTGTTCATGCCAGCCACTCCTCGACCTTCTTGACCGCGTCAGCGGTGATGACGACCGTGTCGGCACCCACCAGCGAGACCGGATCCAGACCCTGGACGTCACGCACCTGCACGTACGGCAGATTGCGGGCGGACAGGTACAGGTGCTCGGACGCTTCTTCGGTGACGATCAGCGGGCGCTTGCCCACTTCCAGGCCGGCCAGCTTGGCGATCAGACCCTTCGTGTTGGTCACTTCGACGTCGAAGGACTCCACGATGGTCAGACGGCCCTGACGGTTCAGCTCGGACAGGATCGCGCACATGGCGGCACGGTACTGCTTACGATTGACCTTCTGCTCGAAGCTGCGCGGCTTGGCCGCGAAGGTGACACCGCCGCCGACGAAGATCGGAGCCGTCAGTGCGCCATGACGCGCGCCGCCGCCCTTCTGCTTCTTCGACTTCTTGGTGGTACCAGCCACTTCGGAGCGAGTCTTCTGTGCCTTGGTGCCGGCGCGACCGGCGTTGCGGTAGGCAACGACGACCTGGTGGACCAGATCTTCGCTGAAATCGCGACCGAACACGGCGTCGGAGACCGAGACCTTGTTGTTGCTACCCGTGATAACGAGTTCCATCGTCATCTCTCCTTATGCCTTGCTCGCCGGACGGACGATCACGTCGCCACCCGCCGCGCCCGGAACGGCGCCGCGAACGGCGATCAGACCGCGCTCGACGTCGACCTTGACCACTTCCAGGTTCTGGGTGCTCTGCTGCACCGCGCCCATGTGGCCCGACATCTTCTTGCCCGGGAAAACGCGACCCGGGGTCTGGCGCTGACCCAGCGAACCCGGCGCGCGATGCGACAGCGAGTTACCGTGGGTTGCATCGCCCATACGGAAGTTGTGGCGCTTGATGGTGCCCTGGAAGCCCTTACCCTTGGTGACACCCTGGACGTCGACGATCTGGCCGACTTCGAAGATGTCCGCCTTGACTTCGCCGCCAACGGCGAAATCGCCGAGCTGCGCGTCTTCAACGCGGAATTCCCACAGGCCACGACCCGCTTCCACCTTCGCCTTGGCGAAGTGGCCGGCTTCCGGCTTGTTGACCAGGGCAGCGCGACGCGCGCCGACGGTCACCTGCACGGCGCTGTAGCCGTCGGTTTCGACGGTCTTGATCTGCGCGATGCGGTTCGGGGTTGCTTCGATCAGGGTCACCGGGATGGAGCGGCCATCTTCAGTGAACACGCGGCTCATGCCAGCCTTGCGGCCCACGAAGCCCAACGAATACTTCTTCGTCATGGTCGTAGTCCTCAGGTCAGCTTGATCTGAACGTCGACGCCGGCAGCCAGTTCGAGCTTCATCAGCGCGTCCACGGTCTTGTCATTCGGGTCAACGATATCGAGCACGCGCTTGTGCGTGCGGGTCTCGTACTGGTCACGCGCGTCCTTGTCGACGTGCGGGGAAACGAGAACGGTGTAACGCTCGATCTTGGTCGGCAGCGGGATCGGGCCACGCACTTGCGCGCCGGTCCGCTTTGCCGTTTCAACGATCTCGCTGGCCGAACGGTCGATCAGACGATGATCGAACGCTTTCAGCCGGATCCGGATCTTTTGGTCCGCCATGGCGGTAGGTTCCTTCGTTAAAAGAGCGACAGACAAAGCCTCTGGGTTGCTTTGTCCCATGAAATTCCTGAATACGGACGACCCACAGTCCTGCAGGCCGCCAAGGTCACTCCATAGACCTCAAAAACGTAGGCAGACCAGTTACCCGGCCTGCCCAGACGTAGAAGCATAATGGCACGCAAGGCAGCTGTCAACAGTCGCCTGTTGACGCCGCCTGAATGGCATTGACCCTTCCTGGTCCGGGGAACACAAGGCACATCCTGTGCCTGCTTTCCCATTTGATACGCCCCGATGCCCTACCCAGGCAACATCGGGGCGCAGATACTACCAGATTACTCGATGATCTTCGAGACCACGCCGGCGCCGACGGTACGGCCGCCTTCGCGGATGGCGAAGCGCAGGCCTTCGTCCATTGCCACCGGGTTGATCAGGGTGACGACCATCTTGACGTTGTCACCCGGCATCACCATTTCGACGCCTTCCGGCAGAGCAGCTGCGCCGGTGATGTCGGTGGTGCGGAAGTAGAACTGCGGACGGTAGCCGTTGAAGAACGGGGTGTGACGGCCGCCCTCGTCCTTCGACAGGACGTAGACTTCGCCTTCGAACTTGGTGTGCGGCTTGATCGAACCCGGCTTGGCCAGAACCTGGCCACGCTCGACGTCGTCACGCTTGGTGCCGCGCAGCAGCAGGCCAGCGTTGTCGCCTGCCTGACCCTGGTCCAGCAGCTTGCGGAACATTTCAACGCCGGTCACGGTGGTCTTCTGCACCGGACGGATGCCGACGATTTCGATTTCGTCGCCAACCTTGATCACGCCGCGCTCGATACGACCGGTCACCACGGTGCCGCGGCCCGAGATCGAGAACACGTCTTCCACCGGCATCAGGAACGGCTTGTCGATAGCGCGCTCCGGCTCCGGAATCCAGCTGTCCAGGGCATCGACCAGCTTCAGGATGGCCGGCACGCCGATGTCGCTCTGGTCGCCTTCCAGCGCCAGACGGGCCGAACCGGCGATGATCGGGGTGTCGTCGCCCGGGAAGTCGTACTTGCTCAGCAGCTCGCGCACTTCCATTTCGACCAGCTCGAGCAGCTCGGCGTCGTCAACCATGTCGGCCTTGTTCAGGAACACGACGATGTACGGCACGCCGACCTGACGCGACAGCAGGATGTGCTCGCGGGTCTGCGGCATCGGGCCGTCAGCGGCCGAGCACACCAGGATCGCGCCGTCCATCTGGGCGGCACCGGTGATCATGTTCTTGACGTAGTCAGCGTGGCCCGGGCAATCGACGTGGGCGTAGTGACGGACCGGGGATTCGTATTCGACGTGCGCGGTCGAGATCGTGATACCACGCGCCTTTTCTTCCGGCGCGGCGTCGATCGAGGAGTAATCCTTGAACTCGCCACCGAAGCGCTCGGCACCGATCTTGGTCAGTGCAGCGGTCAGCGTGGTCTTGCCGTGATCGACGTGACCGATGGTGCCGACGTTGACGTGCGGCTTGGTGCGCTCGAACTTACCCTTTGCCATTGTTCTATACCTTGATTGTTCGTAAGTGGTTTCAAGAGAGGCTGAGCGAGGCTCAGCCCTTCTTCATGACGGCTTCGGCGATGTTGGTCGGAGCCGGCTCGTAGTGATCGAATTCCATGGTGAAGGTGGCGCGGCCCTGGGTCTGCGAACGCAGCGCAGTGGCGTAGCCGAACATTTCACCCAGCGGGATCATCGCGTTGATGATCGAAGCGGAGCCGTCACCGGTGGTGTCGGAACCCTGCAGCACGCCGCGACGACGGCTGACGTCGCCCATCACGTCACCCTGGTAATCCTCCGGGGTCACGATCTCGACCTTCATGATCGGCTCCAGCAGCACCGGCTTGGCCTTGGCGAAGCCCTGCTTGAAGGCCATCGACGAAGCCAGCTTGAACGCCATTTCCGAGGAGTCGACGTCGTGGTACGAACCGAACACCAGCTTCACCTTGACGTCCACGACCGGGAAGCCAGCCAGCGGACCGCTGGTGATGGTTTCGCGCAGGCCCTTTTCAACCGACGGAATGAATTCCTTCGGGATCACGCCGCCGGTGATGTCGTTGATGAACAGGAAGTCGTCCTTGATGGCCGGAGCCAGCTTCGGATCGGCACGGTCGGCAGCGGTGATCGGCGACAGTTCGATCACGACGTGACCGTACTGACCCTTACCACCGGACTGCTTGGCGTGCTTGTAGTCCGACTTGACGTCGGCCAGGGTGATGGTTTCGCGGTAGGCCACCTGCGGCGCGCCGACGTTGGCTTCAACGTTGAACTCGCGCTTCAGGCGGTCGACGATGATGTCCAGGTGCAGCTCGCCCATGCCCGAGATGATGGTCTGGCCGGATTCTTCGTCGGTCTTGACGCGGAACGACGGATCTTCCTGCGCCAGACGGCCCAGGGCCAGACCCATCTTTTCCTGGTCCGACTTGGTCTTCGGCTCGACGGCCATCGAGATCACCGGCTCCGGGAACGTCATGCGCTCCAGGATGATCGGGGCGTCCACGGCGCACAGGGTGTCACCGGTGGTGGTGTCCTTCAGGCCCACGGCAGCGGCGATGTCACCGGCCAGAACTTCCTTGATTTCCTCGCGGTTGTTCGAGTGCATCTGCAGGATGCGGCCGATGCGCTCCTTCTTGCCCTTCACCGAGTTCAGCACGGTGTCGCCACCGTTCAGGGTGCCCGAGTAGACACGGAAGAAGGTCAGCGCGCCGACGAACGGGTCGGTGATGATCTTGAAGGCCAGCGACGAGAACGGAGCCTTGTCGTCCGACTTGCGGGTCATTTCGACGGTGTCGTCGTCAACGTCCACGCCCTTCACGTCCGGCACGTCGACCGGCGACGGCAGCAGCTGGATCACGCCGTCCAGCATGGCCTGCACGCCCTTGTTCTTGAAGGCCGAGCCGCAGTACATCGGCACGATCTCGGTGGCCAGGGTGCGGGTACGCAGCGCGTTGATGATTTCAGCCTCGGCCAGCTCTTCGCCGCCCAGGTACTTTTCCATCAGCTCTTCGCTGGCTTCGGCAGCGGTCTCGACCATGAACTGGCGAGCCTCTTCAGCCGGGCCCTGCAGATCGGCCGGGATTTCACCGTATTCGAACTTCATGCCCTGCGAAGCCTCATCCCAATGGATGGCCTTCATCTTCAGCAGGTCGACAACGCCCTTGAAGTTGTCTTCAGCGCCGATCGGCAGCTGCATCGGCACGGCAACCGCGCCCAGCTTGGCCTTCAGCTGGCCGACGACCTTCTGGAAGTTGGCACCGGTGCGGTCCATCTTGTTGACGAACGCGATGCGCGGCACGTGGTACTTGTTGGCCTGGCGCCACACGGTTTCCGACTGCGGCTGCACGCCACCGACGGCGCACAGGACGAAGACGGCACCGTCGAGCACGCGCAGCGAGCGCTCCACTTCGATGGTGAAGTCGACGTGCCCGGGGGTGTCGATGATGTTGAAGCGGTGCTCCGGCAGGGACTTGTCCATGCCCTTCCAGAACGCGGTGGTGGCAGCGGACTGGATCGTGATGCCACGCTCCTGCTCCTGCTCCATCCAGTCCATGGTGGCGGCGCCGTCGTGCACTTCACCGATCTTGTGGCTCTTGCCGGTGTAGAACAGGATGCGCTCGGACGTGGTGGTCTTGCCGGCATCGATGTGAGCCATGATGCCGAAGTTACGGTAACGCTCGATGGGAGTGGAACGGGCCACGGGAGCCTCTCAGATTTCTTGGATTTCGGATGGCCGAACGCCGCCTTTCGGCGGCCTTCGGATTGGCGCAGTCCTTCTGGGACCGCGAGGCAGCACGCACCGAAGTGGTGCTGCCCTGCCTGTTTTACAAGGCCGTCAAACTCACCAGCGGTAGTGCGCGAATGCCTTGTTGGCTTCGGCCATGCGGTGGGTTTCTTCGCGCTTCTTGATGGCGCCGCCACGGTTTTCCGAGGCGTCGATCAGTTCAGCAGCCAGCTTCTTCGGCATGGTGTTCTCACCACGCTTGCGCGCGGAGTCGATCAGCCAGCGCATGGCCAGGGCCATCTTGCGCGACGAACGCACTTCGACCGGCACCTGGTAGGTGGCACCACCGACGCGACGCGACTTGACTTCGACCGCCGGAGCGACGTTGTCCAGAGCCTTCTGCACCAGTTCAATGGCGTTGGCGCTGCTGTTCTTCTCGGTGATCACGTCCATGGCGCCGTACACGATCTTTTCGGCGACGGACTTCTTGCCGCTCTGCATGACCATGTTGATGAAGCGGGCGATGGTTTCGCTTCCGTGCTTCGGATCGGGCAGGACGGAACGCTGCGGAGTATTACCCTTACGCGACATAGTGCTCTCTCCTTATGCCTTCGGACGCTTGGCGCCGTACTTGGAACGGGCCTGGCGACGCTTGGCAACGCCGGCGGCGTCGAGCGAGCCACGAACGGTGTGGTAACGCACACCCGGCAGGTCCTTGACGCGACCGCCGCGGATCAGGACCACGGAGTGCTCCTGCAGGTTGTGACCTTCACCACCGATGTAGGAAATCACTTCTTCCTGGTTGGTCAGGCGGACCTTGGCAACCTTGCGCAGAGCCGAGTTCGGCTTCTTCGGAGTGGTGGTGTAGACACGGGTGCAGACGCCACGGCGCTGCGGGCACTTGTCGAGCGCCGGCGAGGCACTCTTGTAGGTGGTCGCTTGCCGCGGCTTGCGGACCAGCTGGTTGATCGTCGCCATCAGTAGGTTCTTCTGATTGGTGGCCGGAAAATCCGACCAGAGATGCGGAAATGTTAAAGCAGGCCAAAATTCTGGCCTGCTGAGACAGACGATTGTAGCAACCTGCCAGGAAAGCAGTCAAACGCCTCCTGTCAAGCCCGTTCCTGATCCCGGAACGTTACTGGGGGGCCTCCATGTACCCCGTTCAGGTTGGCCGGGTCGATCGCGGACGATCTCCCCTGCCCTTTCCCTATCCCATCGATGGACCGATGGGGTGGTCCGGCCCTGCGGCCGGACCGGATACCTCATTCTTCGCCCGAGGCCTGTTCAGCTTCGGCTTCAACCACCGGTGCCTCGACCGCAGCCGGGGTGCCGGCCAGGGTCTGCATTTCCGACTCGGTGAGACCGGAAGCACCGCGACGGCGGTTGCTGTGGTACGCCAGGCCGGTACCGGCCGGAATCAGGCGACCCACGATGACGTTTTCCTTCAGGCCACGCAGGTTGTCCGAGGTGCCGCGGACGGCCGCTTCGGTCAGCACGCGGGTGGTTTCCTGGAACGACGCGGCCGAGATGAACGATTCGGTCGCCAGCGAGGCCTTGGTGATACCCAGCAGGACCGGATCGAAGTGCGCCGGCAGCTCGTTGCGGGTCGACAGGCGCGCATTCTCCTCGATAACGCGCTGACGCTCCACCTGTTCGCCGTTCAGGAACTTGCTGCTGCCCTGGTCGGTAATCTCGACCTTGCGCAGCATCTGGCGGGTGATCACCTCGATGTGCTTGTCGTTGATCTTCACGCCCTGCAGGCGGTACACGTCCTGGATTTCCTTCACCAGGTAGGCCGCCAGCGGTTCGACACCCAGCAGACGCAGGATGTCCTGCGGGCTCGGCTCGCCGTCCACGATGGTTTCACCCTTGGTGACATGCTCGCCTTCGAACACGATGACCTGGCGGTACTTCGGGATCAGCTCTTCGTGCTCCGAACCATCGGTGTCCTTGATGATCAGGCGCTGCTTGCCCTTGGTGTCCTTGCCGAAGCTGATGATGCCCGAACGCTCGGCCAGCACCGCCGGATCCTTCGGCTTGCGCGCTTCGAACAGATCGGCCACGCGCGGCAGACCACCGGTGATGTCGCGGGTCTTCGACGCTTCCTGCGGAATCTTGGCGACCACGTCACCCACGCCGACGGCAGCGCCGTCCTGCAGGTTGACGATCGAGCGCGGCGGCAGCAGGTACTGCGCCGGCAGGTCGGTGCCCGGGATCGACAGGTCGTTGCCCTTGGCGTCGACGATGCGCACGATCGGGCGCAGGTCCTTGGCCTGGGTACCACGACGCTTCGGATCGGTGATTTCGCGCGACGCCAGGCCGGTCAGCTCGTCGGTCTTCTCGATGACGGTGATGCCGTCGACGAAGTCGATGAAGCGGATGAAACCGGCCACTTCCGACACGATCGGGTGGTTATGCGGATCCCAGTTGGCCACGGTCTGGCCAGCCTTGATCGCATCACCGTCCTTGGACGTGATGGTCGCACCGTACGGCAGCTTGTAGCGCTCACGCTCACGGCCGTGGGCATCGAGCACCGAGATTTCGCCCGAGCGCGACACTGCCACCAGCGAGCCGTTGGCATGCTCGACGGACTTGAGGTTGCTGAACTTGACCGAGCCGGTGGTCTTGACGGTGATGTTGTCAACCGCAGCAGCTCGCGACGCCGCACCACCGATGTGGAACGTACGCATGGTCAGCTGGGTACCCGGCTCACCGATGGACTGGGCGGCGATGACGCCGACCGCTTCACCGATGTTGACCAGGTGACCACGGGCCAGATCGCGGCCGTAGCAGCGACCGCAGACACCGAAGGCCGATTCGCACGAGATCGTCGAACGCACCTTGATGCTCTGCACGCCGGCGTCTTCCAGCTTGGCGACCCAGGCTTCGTCCAGCAGGGTGTTGCGGGTGACGATCGGATCTTCGTCGTTGCCCGGCAGGAACACGTCCTCGGCAACCACGCGACCCAGCACGCGGTCCTTCAGCGGCTCGACCACGTCGCCGCCTTCCACGATCGGGGTCATGATCAGGCCTTCGGTGGTACCGCAATCCACCTCGGTGATCACCACGTCCTGCGCGACGTCGACCAGACGACGGGTCAGGTAACCCGAGTTCGCGGTCTTCAGCGCGGTATCAGCCAGACCCTTACGGGCACCGTGGGTGGAGTTGAAGTACTCCTGCACGTTCAGGCCTTCACGGAAGTTCGCCTTGATGGGCGTCTCGATGATCGAGCCGTCCGGACGCGCCATCAGGCCACGCATACCGGCCAGCTGACGGATCTGCGCCTGCGAACCACGCGCACCGGAGTCGGCCATGATGTACAGCGAGTTCATCGACTTCTGGTCGATGGTCTCACCCTTGGCATTGACGACCTTTTCGGTACCGATGGTGTCCATCATCGCCTTGGCGATGCGCTCGTTGGTGCGCGACCAGATGTCGACCACCTTGTTGTAGCGCTCACCGGCGGTGACCAGACCCGACTGGTACTGCTCCTGGATTTCCAGCACTTCGGCTTCGGCCTCGGTGAGGATGCCCTTCTTCTCGTCCGGGATCAGCATGTCGTCGATGCCGATGGAGACGCCGGCGCGGGTCGCGTAGGCGAAGCCGGTGTACATCAGCTTGTCGGCGAACACGACCGTGTCCTTCAGACCCAGCTGGCGGTAGCTGGAGTTGATCAGGCGGCTGATGTTCTTCTTGGTCAGCTCGGTGTTGGCCAGCGCAAACGGCAGGCCTTCCGGCAGGATTTCAGCCAGCAGGGCGCGACCGATCGTGGTGTCCACGATCGAGGTCTTGTTCTGCTTCACACCGTCTTCGTCGGTCACCACCTCGGTGATGCGGACCTTGACGCGCGCGTGCAGTTCCACCACGCGGTTGTCGTAGGCACGCTTCACTTCGGCGATGTTGGCGAAGGCCATGCCCTCGCCCTTCTTGTTTTCCAGCGAGCGGGTCATGTAGTACAGACCCAGCACGACGTCCTGCGACGGCACGATGATCGGCTCGCCGTTGGCCGGCGACAGGATGTTGTTGGTCGACATCATCAGCGCACGCGCTTCCAGCTGGGCTTCCAGCGAGAGCGGCACGTGGACGGCCATCTGGTCACCGTCGAAGTCGGCGTTGAACGCGGTGCAGACCAGCGGGTGCAGCTGGATGGCCTTGCCTTCGATCAGCACCGGCTCGAACGCCTGGATGCCCAGACGGTGCAGGGTCGGCGCACGGTTCAGCATCACCGGATGCTCGCGGATGACCTCTTCCAGGATGTCCCAGACTTCGGCTTCTTCGCGCTCGACCAGCTTCTTGGCGGCCTTGATGGTGGTGGCCAGGCCACGACGCTGCAGCTTGGCGAAGACGAACGGCTTGAACAGCTCAAGCGCCATCTTCTTCGGCAGGCCGCACTGGTGCAGGCGCAGGTACGGACCGACCACGATGACCGAACGGCCCGAGTAGTCGACGCGCTTGCCCAGCAGGTTCTGGCGGAAGCGACCCTGCTTGCCCTTGATCATGTCGGCCAGCGACTTCAGCGGGCGCTTGTTGGTGCCGGTGATGGCACGGCCACGACGGCCGTTGTCCAGCAGCGCATCGACCGATTCCTGCAGCATGCGCTTTTCATTGCGCACGATGATGTCCGGCGCGCTCAGTTCGAGCAGGCGGCGCAGGCGGTTGTTACGGTTGATGACGCGGCGGTACAGGTCGTTCAGGTCGGAGGTCGCGAAGCGGCCGCCATCCAGCGGAACCAGCGGACGCAGGTCCGGCGGCAGCACCGGCAGCACGGTCATGACCATCCACTCCGGACGGTTGCCCGATTCCAGGAAGGCTTCGATCAGCTTGATGCGCTTGGTGAGGCGCTTGAGCTTGGTTTCCGAACCGGTAGCGGCGATTTCCTCGCGCAGGCGGGTCATTTCCGACTGCAGGTCGATGGTGCGCAGCAGTTCGTACACGGCCTCGGCGCCCATCGCGGCGTCGAAGTCGTCACCGTGCTCCTGGCGGGCCTGCAGGTACTGTTCTTCGGTCAGCAGCTGGCGGCGCTCCAGGGCGGTCAGGCCCGGCTCGGTCACCACGTAGGCTTCGAAGTACAGCACGCGCTCGATGTCGCGCAGGGTCATGTCCAGCATCAGGCCGATGCGCGACGGCAGCGACTTGAGGAACCAGATGTGCGCGACCGGCGAGGCCAGGTCGATGTGGCCCATGCGCTCACGACGCACCTTGGCCAGGGTCACTTCGGTGCCGCACTTTTCGCAGACCACGCCGCGGTGCTTCATGCGCTTGTACTTGCCGCACAGGCACTCGTAGTCCTTCACCGGGCCGAAGATGGCGGCGCAGAACAGGCCGTCGCGTTCCGGCTTGAAGGTACGGTAGTTGATGGTTTCCGGCTTCTTCACTTCGCCGAAGGACCACGAACGGATCAGGTCCGGCGAGGCCAGCGCGATCTTGATCGCGTCGAAGTCCAGCGTCTGGCGCTGCTGGTTGAAGAGGTTGAGCAGGTCTTTCATGGTGTTCTCCAGAAGGAGGAATGCTGTGTCGATGGGCTTTCAGTTGACTGCCAGCGGCGGGGCGGCCGCGGCCGCCGCGCCGGCATGGATCAGTTGTCTTCCAGTTCCATGTTGATGGCCAGCGAGCGGATTTCCTTCACGAGCACGTTGAAGGATTCCGGCATGCCCGCGACCATCTCGTGCTCACCGTCGACGATGTTCTTGTACATCTGGTTGCGGCCCTGCACGTCATCGGACTTCACCGTCAGCATTTCCTGCAGGGTGTAGGCCGCGCCGTAGGCTTCCAGCGCCCAGACTTCCATTTCACCGAAGCGCTGGCCGCCGAACTGCGCCTTGCCGCCCAGCGGCTGCTGGGTGACGAGCGAGTACGGACCGGTCGAACGGGCGTGCATCTTGTCGTCGACCAGGTGGTTCAGCTTCAGGTAGTGCATGTAACCCACGGTGGTGTGGCGATCGAACGCTTCACCGGTGCGGCCGTCGTACAGCTGGGTCTGGCCACTGCTCGGCAGGTCGGCCAGTTCCAGCATGCGCTTGATTTCCGCTTCGGTGGCGCCGTCGAACACCGGGGTGGCCATCGGCACGCCGTCGGTGAGGTTACGGGCCAGACGCAGCAGTTCCTCGTCGCTGAACTGCGACAGGTCGACACGGTTGGCCACGTTGGTGTCGTCGTGGTTGTAGATGTCGTCCAGGAACTTGCGCAGGTCGGCAACCGCCGCCTGGGCTTCCATCATCGCCTGGATCTTGCGGCCCAGGCCCTTGGCAGCCCAGCCCAGATGCACTTCCAGGATCTGGCCGATGTTCATACGCGACGGCACGCCCAGCGGGTTCAGCACGATGTCCACGGTTTCGCCCGAGGCCATGTACGGCATGTCCTCGACCGGCACCACGTTGGAGACCACACCCTTGTTGCCGTGGCGGCCTGCCATCTTGTCGCCCGGCTGGATGCGGCGCTTCACGGCCAGGAACACCTTGACCATCTTCAGCACGCCCGGGGCGAGGTCGTCACCGGCGGTGATCTTGCCGCGCTTGTCGGCGAAGCGACGCTCGAATTCCTTCTCGTGCGCCTGGATCTGCTTCTGCGCGCGCTCGATGGCTTCCGAGGCGTCCTCGTCCTTCATGCGCAGGGCGAACCAGTCAGCCTTCTTCAGGCCGTCCAGGAACGCGTCGCTGATGACGTCGCCCTTCTTCAGGCCAGCGCCACCGTTGACCACCTTGCCCACGATCTGCGAACGCAGACGCATGTAGATGGCGGCTTCCAGGATGCGGAACTGGTCGTCGAAGTCCTTCTTGACGCGCTTGATTTCAGACTCTTCGATCTGGCGGGCGCGCTTGTCCTTCTCGATGCCGTCGCGGGTGAAGACCTGCACGTCGATGACGGTGCCGTCCATGCCCGGCGGAACGCGCAGCGAGCTGTCCTTCACGTCCGAAGCCTTCTCGCCGAAGATCGCGCGCAGCAGCTTTTCTTCCGGGGTCAGCTGGCTTTCGCCCTTCGGGGTGACCTTGCCGACCATGATGTCGCCGGCGCGGACTTCCGCACCGATGTACACCACGCCGCTCTCGTCCAGGCGGTTCAGCGCCTGCTCGGAGACGTTCGGGATGTCGGCCGAGATTTCCTCCGGCCCCAGCTTGGTGTCACGCGCGACGCAGGTCAGCTCTTCGATGTGGATCGTGGTGTAACGATCCTCTTCCACCACGCGCTCGGAGAGCAGGATGGAGTCTTCGAAGTTGTAGCCGTTCCACGGCATGAACGCGATCAGCATGTTCTGACCCAGGGCCAGTTCGCCGATGTCGGTGGACGGACCGTCGGCCAGCACGTCGCCGCGGGCGATGACGTCACCCACCTGCACCAGCGGACGCTGGTTGATGCAGGTGTTCTGGTTCGAACGGGTGTACTTGACCAGGTTGTAGATGTCCACGCCTGCGTCGGTGGCGCCAACGATCTCTTCCTCGTTGACCTTGACCACGATACGGGCGGCATCGATCTGCACGATCTCGCCACCACGACGGGCATTCACGGTCACACCGGAGTCACGCGCCACGGCGCGCTCGATGCCGGTACCGACCAGCGGCTTCTGCGCACGCAGGGTCGGCACGGCCTGACGCTGCATGTTGGCGCCCATCAGTGCGCGGTTGGCGTCATCGTGCTCCAGGAACGGAACCAGCGCGGCTGCGATCGACACGGTCTGCATCGGCGAGACGTCCATGAAGTGGACTTCCGCCGGCGGCTTCAGCAGCGACTCGCCCTGGAAGCGGCACGGAACGAACTGCTCGGTCAGCACGCTGTCGGCATTGGTCAGGGCGTTGGCCTGCGCAATGACGTACTCGTTTTCTTCGATGGCCGACAGGAACTCGACTTCGTCATAGACCTTGCCGTCCACGACCTTGCGGTACGGGGTCTCGAGGAAACCGTACTGGTTGGTGCGGGCGTACACGGCCAGCGAGTTGATCAGGCCGATGTTCGGGCCTTCCGGGGTTTCGATGGTGCAGACGCGGCCGTAATGGGTCGGGTGCACGTCGCGCACTTCGAAGCCGGCGCGCTCACGGGTCAGGCCGCCCGGGCCCAGGGCCGAGACGCGACGCTTGTGGGTCACTTCCGACAGCGGGTTGTTCTGGTCCATGAACTGCGACAGCTGCGAGGAGCCGAAGAACTCCTTGATGGCAGCGGCGACCGGCTTGGCGTTGATCAGCTCCTGCGGGGTCAGGCCTTCCGACTCGGCCATCGACAGGCGCTCCTTGACCGCGCGCTCGACGCGGACCAGGCCCACGCGGAACACGTTCTCGGCCATTTCGCCGACCGAACGCACGCGACGGTTGCCCAGGTGATCGATGTCATCGACCACGCCGCGACCGTTGCGGATCTCGGTCAGGACCTTGATCACGTCCAGGATGTCGGAGCTGTCGCCATGGGCGGCAACCAGGCGCTTGGACTCTTCGTCGTTGCGCTCACCGTAGTACTTGCGGTCGTACAGCACGGCTTCGCCGGTGGTTTCCTTGCGGCCCACGCGACGGTTGAACTTCATGCGGCCGACCGCGGACAGGTCGTAGCGCTCGAAGGTGAAGAACAGGTTGTGGAACAGGTTCTGCGCGGCGTCCTTGGTCGGCGGCTCGCCCGGACGCATC
Organism: Stenotrophomonas sp. TWI1409; assembly: GCF_039673015.1. Lineage (NCBI taxonomy): Bacteria > Pseudomonadati > Pseudomonadota > Gammaproteobacteria > Lysobacterales > Lysobacteraceae > Stenotrophomonas > Stenotrophomonas sp. TWI1409. The sequence goes on along the minus strand of NZ_JBDJKU010000026.1, from coordinate 25,415 downwards.
ATGCGGTAGATCTCGACCAGGGCTTCCAGCTGGGTCTTGGTCGGGTCGATGCGCAGGGTGTTGGACAGGTACGGGCCACGATCCAGATCGTTCACCCACAGGGTGCCCACGGCATCCACACCTGCCTTGCGGAAGGCCTGCAGCTGCTCGTCGGTGATCTCGTCGTTGGCCTGGGCCAGCAGTTCGCCGGTCGAAGCATCGACCACGTCGTGCGACAGGATGCGGCCGACGATGTAGTCGTCCGGCACGGCCAGGGCGGCGATGCCCGAGGCTTCCAGCTGCTTGATGTGGCGCGCGGTGATGCGCTTGCCGGCTTCCACGATGACCTTGTCGCCGTCGGCGAGGTCGAAGCCCAGGGTTTCGCCGCGCAGGCGCTCCGGCACCAGCTCCAGCTGGACGCCTTCATCCGGGTTGATGTGGAAGGTGTTGATCTCGAAGAACTCGGCCAGCATCTCTTCGTTGCTGTAGCCGAGCGCGCGCAGCAGGATCGACACCGGCAGCTTGCGGCGACGGTCGATACGGGTGAACAGCGCATCCTTCGGGTCGAACTCGAAGTCCAGCCAGGAACCGCGGTAAGGAATGATGCGGGCGCTGTACAGCAGCTTGCCCGAGCTGTGGGTCTTGCCACGGTCGTGGTCGAAGAACACGCCCGGCGAACGGTGCAGCTGCGAGACGATGACGCGCTCGGTGCCGTTGACGATGAAGGTGCCGTTCTCGGTCATCAGCGGGATTTCGCCCAGATAGACCTCCTGCTCCTTCACGTACTTGATGGCCTTGGTCGACGACTCACGGTCGTAGATCACCAGGCGCACGGTCACGCGCAGCGGGGCGCCGTAGCTCATGCCACGCTGGCGGCACTCACGCTCGTCGAAGACCGGTTCGCCCAGCTTGTAGCCGACGTATTCCAGGGCAGCGTTGCCGCTGTAGCTGGCGATCGGGAAGACCGACTTCAGCGCAGCGTGCAGGCCGTGGTCCGTGCGCTTGGCCGGATCGACGTTTTCCTGCAGGAATTCACGATAGGAATCCACCTGGATGGCGAGCAGGAACGGCACTTCGAGAATCGAGCGCTGCTTGCCGAAATCCTTGCGGATACGCTTTTTTTCGGTGAACGAATAGGACGTCATGAGGTCTTCCACCTTGTTGTGCGGATCGTGCGCCCACGATCCGAAGGGAACTTGAAATTGTCAGTTGGAAGTCGCTGGTATTGCCGGCACCAGCACGCCTTCTCCCGCTACTTCCAACTGCCAACTCGTCTGCATCCACTCCCCCGCTGCCGCGCTCTGCGCTGGCCTGCCGGGGTCTGACCGCAGCCCGTGTTGGGCTTTTTCTGCTTTTGAAACAGTCGACTAACAGTCGACCCTACCGGTACTGCAACAACGACCAAAGGCCGGGGGCTTACGCCCCCAGCCTTGGCTGCATCGCCGTGAATCGGTGACGATGCAAGGTAACTGCTTACTTGACTTCGACAGTCGCGCCAGCAGCTTCCAGGTCCTTCTTCATCTTCTCGGCGTCGTCCTTCGAAGCGCCTTCCTTCAGGACGCCACCGGCTTCGGCCAGGTCCTTCGCTTCCTTCAGGCCCAGGCCGGTGATGGCGCGGACGGCCTTGATGACTTCGACCTTCTTGTCGCCGGCCGACTTCAGGGTGACGGTGAACTCGGTCTGCTCTTCAACAGCAGCGGCCGGGCCAGCAGCAGCAGCCACGGCAACCGGAGCAGCGGCGGAGACGCCGAACTTCTCTTCGATGGCCTTGACCAGCTCCATCACTTCCATCAGGGACTTCTCGGCGATGGCGTCGACGATCTGTTCGTTGGTAAGGGACATGATTAATACCTTTGGATGATTTTCTGGGTTGAGGTTCCGTCAGGAACCACGGTAAGTCGAAACTCAGGCGGTCTCGGCGGCCGGCTCGGCAGCGTCGGCGGCGACGTCGCCACCACCCTGCTTCTCGCCAACGGCCTTGATGGCGCGGGCAAACATCGTGACCGGCTCGGTCAGGACGCGGGCCAGCATGGCCAGGGCCTGGTCGCGGGTCGGCAGCGAGGCCAGCACTTCGACGTGGCTTGCCGGGAACACTTCGCCACCGATGGCGACGACCTTAGCCTTCAGCTTGTCGTTGCCCTTGGCGGCTTCCTTGATCAGGCGACCGGCAGCGCCGGGCTCCTCGAGCGAGAACGCGTACAGCAGCGGACCAACCATCTGGTCCTGGGCGACTGCGAACTCGGTGCCTTCAACGGCGCGCGAAGCCAGGGTGTTCTTGACAACCTTCAAGAAAACACCGGTTTCACGAGCCTGCTTGCGCATCGCGGTCATCTGGGCGACCGTGGTGCCAGCGTATTCGGCTGCGATCAAGGAGTGGGCCTTGGCGGCGACGTCTGCCAGCTCGGCGACTACTTCTTGCTTCTGGGACAGATTGAGAGCCATTGCACTCCTCCTATTGAACTCCGCTTACGGCTCCTGCCGTGTGCGGTCCTGTGCGGCATCCGTCCTGGACGCCGGGAACATCGGGATGATGTTCCGGGGGTGGGCCGTTCTAGACCTGGAGTGGGCCAACCTGGGAAACCCAGACGTGCGTGAACCAGAAAAACTCCAGAAGGGCACCATCTACGCAGGGTGATTCCGGGGAATCGATTAAGCGCTCATGACTGCTCCGGCGGCGACTCCTTGCCAGATCGAGCTTCCGTGCCCGTCGCCGGTATTGCCACGACCGCGCCTGCGGTCTTTGACGGCTACCGCGGGCGATGTACGGCCAGCGATGCCTTCAAATGTCACGGTCACGGCACCGAAGGTACCGTGACCGCTTGAAACAATTACTTCAGGGTCAGCGACGACTGGTCGACGGTGACGCCCGGGCCCATCGTCGAGCTGACCGAAACCTTCTGCAGGTAGGTGCCCTTCGAGGTGGCCGGCTTGGCCTTGATCAGGTCCAGCAGCAGCGCGGTCAGGTTCGACTTCAGCGCGTCTTCGGCGAAGTCGGCCTTGCCGATGGTGCAGTGGATGATGCCAGCCTTGTCGGTGCGGTAACGGACCTGACCCGACTTGGCGTTCTTCACGGCTTCACCCGGGTTCGGGGAAACGGTGCCGACCTTCGGGTTCGGCATCAGGCCGCGCGGGCCCAGCACGGTGCCCAGCTTACCGACGACGCGCATGGCGTCCGGGGTCGCGATGACGACGTCGTAGTTCAGATCGCCGGCCTGCATCTTCTCGGCCAGATCATCCATACCGACGGCTTCGGCGCCAGCGGCCAGGGCTTCGTCAGCCTTGGCACCGGCCGGAGCGAACACGGCGACGCGGACCGACTTGCCGGTACCGGCCGGCAGCACGGTGGAGCCACGGACCTGCTGGTCGGACTTCTTCGCATCGACGCCCAGGCGCACAGCGACGTCGATCGACTCGACGAACTTGGCCTTGGTGGCGCTCTTCAGGATGTTGATCGCGTCCTCGAAGGCGTATGCCTTGCCCGGAACGACGGCGGCCTTGATGGCCTTCTCACGCTTGGTCTGTGCCATCTTATTAACCCTCCACCACGAGGCCCATGGAACGGGCAGAGCCAGCGATGGTACGCACGGCGGCGTCCAGATCGGCGGCAGTCAGATCCGGTTCCTTCGCCTTGGCGATCTCTTCCAGCTGCTTACGGGTGACCTTGCCGACCTTCTCGGTGTTCGGGCGCTTGGAGCCCGACGAGATGCCAGCGGCCTTCTTCAGCAGGGTGGTGGCCGGGGTGCTCTTGGTGATGAAGGTGAACGTACGGTCCGAGTAGGCCGTGATGATCACCGGAACCGGCAGACCCGGCTCGAGCTTCTGCGTGGCAGCGTTGAACGCCTTACAGAATTCCATGATGTTCAGACCGCGCTGACCCAGCGCAGGACCGACCGGCGGCGAGGGGTTGGCCTGACCGGCCTTCACCTGCAGCTTGATGTAACCGACAACTTTCTTTGCCATGTGAGTACTCTCCGGGTGCTAGCGCCTTTCGACAACAGGCTCCCCATCGGACCGGGAATCACGCGTCCCGGCATCGCGTTTTGAAATCATGCTGAAGGCCACCTTGCGGCGGCCTCGTCCTGCTGGCTTCCCAGCGGGGAGCCGCGCACTATATCAGGTTTTTTCTTCACATGCCTGAAGCGGCACGTAAACGGACGAAACCGGGCAAAGCCCGGTTCCCCTTGTAGAGTCGAGCCATGCTCGACTGCACCGCCATCCGGAGCCTGGAGTCGAGCATGGCTCGACCCTACAGGACCGGTCAGACGGCCTTTTCGACCTGGCCGAACTCGAGTTCGACCGGAGTGGCACGACCGAAGATCAGCACCGAGACGCGCAGACGGCTCTTCTCGTAGTTGACTTCTTCGACGACGCCATTGAAATCGTTGAACGGGCCGTCGGTAACGCGGACCATCTGGCCCGGCTCGAACAGCACCTTCGGACGCGGCTTCTCGACACCTTCCTGAACGCGATTCAGGATGGCTTCGGCCTCGGAATCGGCGATCGGCAGCGGACGGTCGGCGGTGCCGCCGATGAAGCCCATCACGCGCGGGGTTTCCTTGACCAGGTGCCAGCTTTCGTTGTCGATGCGCGGAATACCGGCTTCTTCGTGGGTCTCGATCTGGACCAGCACGTAACCCGGGAAGAACTTGCGCTCGGAGCGGCGCTTCTGGCCAGCGCGCATCTCGACCACTTCTTCGGTCGGGACCAGGACATCGCCGAAGCGCTCTTCCATGCCGTCACGGACGATGCGATCGCGCAGAGCCTGCGCCACCGACTTCTCGAAGCCCGAATAGGCGTGAACGACGTACCAACGCTTCATGCAATTCTCCTTAGCGGCTCAGGAACAACTGAACCAGCCACTGAATGACGTAATCGAACCCACCCAGCAACAGACTGAGAATGGTCACCACCACCATCACGACCCAGGTCATGCGGATGGCTTCCTGGCGCGTCGGCCAGACCACCTTGCGCAGTTCGAAGCGCGACTCGGAGAGGAATTCGCGGGTGTCGCGCCCCTTGCCGGTCAGCATGAACACGCCGATACCGCCAACCAGACCGACCACAACCGCCAACGCACGCAGCTGACCCGCCCACGCACCCAGCTGGGTGGCGCGACCGGAGTCGGCGGAGAACCAGAACCAGACGAACAGACCGGCCAGCACCAGCAGCGATGCGGCGACGTACTTGACGATATCCCCGCCGTTGGCGGAGTTGTCCTTGGAGTGTTCGATCTTGCTATTCATCCGGCTGTGTCTGCTTTAGCGGCCCAGGCCGCTGGATAAGGTGGGCAGATGGCACGCCAGGAGGGACTCGAACCCCCAACCTGCGGTTTTGGAGACCGCTGCTCTGCCAATTGAGCTACTGGCGTACGTGTTGAAACTTGCCTTCCCTTAGACGGCGAAGGCGGACCGAGGTTCCCGGCCCGCCATTCGCGTAACCGGCGGCGCTATGCAACCACCGGTACTGCAGGCTTACTCGATGATCTTCGAGACCACGCCGGCGCCGACGGTACGGCCGCCTTCGCGGATAGCGAAGCGCAGGCCTTCGTCCATTGCCACCGGGTTGATCAGGGTGACGACCATCTTGACGTTGTCACCCGGCATCACCATTTCGACGCCTTCCGGCAGAGCAGCTGCGCCGGTGATGTCGGTGGTGCGGAAGTAGAACTGCGGACGGTAGCCGTTGAAGAACGGGGTGTGACGGCCGCCCTCGTCCTTCGACAGGACGTAGACTTCGCCTTCGAACTTGGTGTGCGGCTTGATCGAACCCGGCTTGGCCAGAACCTGGCCACGCTCGACGTCGTCACGCTTGGTGCCGCGCAGCAGCAGGCCAGCGTTGTCGCCTGCCTGACCCTGGTCCAGCAGCTTGCGGAACATTTCAACGCCGGTCACGGTGGTCTTCTGCACCGGACGGATGCCGACGATTTCGATTTCGTCGCCAACCTTGATCACGCCGCGCTCGATACGACCGGTCACCACGGTGCCGCGGCCCGAGATCGAGAACACGTCTTCCACCGGCATCAGGAACGGCTTGTCGATAGCGCGCTCCGGCTCCGGAATCCAGCTGTCCAGGGCATCGACCAGCTTCAGGATGGCCGGCACGCCGATGTCGCTCTGGTCGCCTTCCAGCGCCAGACGGGCCGAACCGGCGATGATCGGGGTGTCGTCGCCCGGGAAGTCGTACTTGCTCAGCAGCTCGCGCACTTCCATTTCGACCAGCTCGAGCAGCTCGGCGTCGTCAACCATGTCGGCCTTGTTCAGGAACACGACGATGTACGGCACGCCGACCTGACGCGACAGCAGGATGTGCTCGCGGGTCTGCGGCATCGGGCCGTCAGCGGCCGAGCACACCAGGATCGCGCCGTCCATCTGGGCGGCACCGGTGATCATGTTCTTGACGTAGTCAGCGTGGCCCGGGCAATCGACGTGGGCGTAGTGACGGACCGGGGATTCGTATTCGACGTGCGCGGTCGAGATCGTGATACCACGAGCCTTTTCTTCCGGCGCGGCGTCGATCGAGGAGTAGTCCTTGAACTCGCCACCGAAGCGCTCGGCACCGATCTTGGTCAGTGCGGCGGTCAGCGTGGTCTTGCCGTGGTCGACGTGACCGATGGTGCCGACATTGACGTGCGGCTTGGTGCGCTCGAACTTACCCTTGGCCATGGCTGCTTATCTCGAATTCGTCTGAGAGGTGATGCTTAAGATGGTGCTCACGAAAGGAATCGAACCTTCGACCTCTTCCTTACCAAGGAAGTGCTCTACCGACTGAGCTACGTGAGCCGAGTTTTGCATTATGACATGAACTCGATAATATTCAAAGTTCATTCAATGGAGCGGGAGACGGGAATCGAACCCGCACCATCAGCTTGGAAGGCTGAGGTTCTACCATTGAACTACTCCCGCGCCGGGAATGTCACAACGTGAAACTGGTGGAGGGAGGTGGATTCGAACCACCGAAGGCGTAAGCCAGCAGATTTACAGTCTGCCCCCGTTGGCCGCTTGGGTATCCCTCCTTACCACCCCATTCCGTTGCCGCCGAAGCGTTGCGGTGTGTGGTGGTGAGCCGCTTATTCTGCTGATGGGACGGGGGGCTGTCAACGCTTTTTTCCACTTTTTTCACACGCTGTCGCAAACCCATTGATACGCAAGGTTATTGCCCCGGGACCGCAAGGGTCTCGTTGGCGAAAATTGCGACATGAGGGACGCCGTCGCCGCCGATCCAGCCCCGATACATGCCCTGGGTGTTGAATGGCGTGGCCATTTTTCCGTCTGCAGCGAGCACGATCGCACCGCCGTCACCCCCCATCTGCGGAATCGTCTCGTTGATCACGCCCTTGCCGGCCTGTTCCGGCGTCTGCCCCTGGTAGCGCATGCGTGCGCAGATCTCGTGCGCGGCCGCGGTGCGGATGTAGTACTCGCCCCAGCCGGTGCCGGACACCGCACAGCGCGCATCGGCCCAGGTGCCTGCACCGATGATCGGCGAGTCACCCACCCGGCCATAGCGCTTGTTGGTCATGCCACCAGTGGAGGTACCGGCGGCCAGGTGCCCCTGCGCATCCAATGCGACTGCACCGACGGTCCCGAAGTGCTTTGCAGTCTCCAGGTCGGCATGCGCCTGGCCACTGGCCTCTTCTTTCAGTGCACGCTGCAGCTGCTGCCAACGCTTCTCCGTACGGAAGTAGGAGGGATCGACCAGAGACATCCCCTGCTCGACCGCGAAGGCTTCGGCGCCCTGCCCCACCATCATCACGTGCCTGGATTTCTGCATCACGGTCTGCGCCAGCAGGATCGGGTTGCGCACCCGCTGCACGCCGGCCACCGCGCCCGCCGCCTGGCTCGCGCCATCCATGACAGCCGCATCCAGCTCGTTATGGCCGTCGTGGGTGAACACCGCGCCCTTGCCGGCGTTGAAGGTGGGATCGTCCTCCAGGACAGTGATCGCAGCGGTGACTGCAGCCAACGCGGGGCGACCCGCCGCCAGCTCCGCATGCCCCTTCAACAGGGCCGCCCGCAGCGCGTCACGTGCGGCCTTTTCCTCGGCCGGCGACAGGTCCTTGCGCTCGACGCCGGCGCCGCCGTGGATGACCAGCAGCGGTGAAGCCGCCGGTGCGGCCTGGGCAAGCATGGGCAGGGACAACAGTGCGGACAGCGCCAGGCGCAGTTTCATCGGGTACGTCTCCAGCAGAACGAGGGAATGGATTGCGGGGTAGTGCCGGCCGCTGGCCGGCAAGGGGCGCATCAGGGAAGGCGAGTTGCCGGCCAGCGACCGGCATTACCGAAGCGTGAACTCAATCTCGCCGTCGCTGACGTCGGCCATCGCCTGGTAATCGGCCTCGGCCTGGAAGTCATCCAGGCGCATGCGGCTGCCGCTGGCGACCACCGTTACAGGCACCGCGTGGAAGCGCAGCGGCTCGCCCTCGACCAGGCGGTCGGCATCGCGGCCGGGGCTGACCACCCAGACCTTGCCCTCGCCGTCAGCGCTGTAGACCTGTGCCTGGCCATCGGGCTCCACGCACAGGGCGGTGTCCTCGTCGACGCCGATGCCGACGATGTCGGGGTCGCCACTGTCCTGCGCGGCGCGCGCCACGAACACGATCAGGCGGCCGAGCCGATCGCGCTTGTCGAAGTGGGTGTCGGTGACCACGCGCTGCAGGTAGGGCATCTGCAGGAAGCCACTGTCCATGGTCACCGCACTGCCCATCGGGTCGGCCAGCGCACCGGCGGAGGTGATGCTGCCGCCGTCCATCGCGCCGTAGGCGTAGCCACCGAGGATGGCCAGCCCGGCGCTGGTACCGGCAATCGGCTTGCCGGCGCGCACATGGGCATTGAGCGCGCGGTTGAGCGCGGTGCCCTTCCAGAAGCGGATGTAGCGCGACTGGTCACCACCGGCAATGAAGATGGCATCGGCCGCAGCCACCACGCGCAGCACGGCCGGATCGTCGGCGCCGCGGCGGCTGTCGAAGACCAGCGTCTGCACCGCGGTGGTCCCACCGATCTCGCGATAGAGCCGGTCCTGCAGCTCATCGCTACCGGAAGCGCGCAGGATCAGCACGCGGCCGTTGCCGGCCTGCTTCAGCCACCAGTGAAAGGCCTCCGGCACCCATTCGCCACCGCCCATCAGCATCATGGCCGGCGCGCGCGGGCCGGGCCGGGGTGCGTCAAGATCCCCGGCTTCGTAGTAGGCGAAGCCCGGGCCCTGCAGGTCCTGCGCAAGGGCGGCCAACGGCACGGCCAACACCAGCAGCGCCAGCCAGGCGAAGGGGGCACGCAGGGTGCAATGGAGGCGTCGCATCTTGATCTCCCTGAACAAAATCGACTTGCAAGCGTTTTCACTCTTTGCCAGATAGGGACCCAGTAGTCAAGGGCATAAAAAAGGCGTTAAATGCGCGCGCCCATTCCGGAAATCTGAATGGGGGACAGGGCCCCTCCTCTGCGGGCCGGCTTCATTTCCGAGAATTCCTCATGCGTAGAAAGGCGATGGCGTGGTCGATCCAGCTGGCGTTGATGGGCGTGGCTGCTTCCGCGGCGGCCCAGGCACCGGCCTCCTCTTCGGTTCAACAACTGGATGCGGTGCAGGTCACCGGTTCGCGCATTCCGCGCGCCCAGGTGGAAGGCCCCGCCCCGATCACGGTGATCAGCGCCGAGCAGATCCGCTCCAGCGGCTTCACCAGCGTGCCCGACGTGCTGCGCTCGATGACCCAGAACGGCGGTGAGACGCAGAGCCAGCAGTCGTCCAGCGGCGCCGACTTCTCGCCGGGCGCCCAGCAGGTGGACCTGCGCGGGCTGGGCCCGAACCACACGCTGGTGCTGGTCAATGGCCGCCGCATCGCCGACTTCCCGATGCCGTTCAAGGGCCGCAGCAACTTCACCGATGTCTCCAACATTCCGCTGGGCATGATCGAGCGCATCGAAGTGCTGACCGGCAGTGCCTCGGCCATCTACGGTTCGGACGCGATCGCCGGCGTGGTCAACTTCATCCTGAAGAAGAAGGCCGACGGCACCACCGTCGACATGCGCATGGGCACCACCAGCGAAGGCGGTGGCGAGTCGTTCGACATGAGCCTGGCCAGTGGCTTCAGCCGTGGCAACTTCAACGCCGTGTACAGCGTTGAACTGCAGTCGCAGACCCCGCTGTGGGCGTACGAGCGCGATATCCAGGATTCGACCCAGGACGGCCCCACCGAGGGCTCACGCATCGCACGCCGCGCTTACCTGCGCACGGACTACAACGACGACTACCTGGATCCGGGCGCGGCCACCTGCGAAGCGCTGGCCGGGCAGAACCAGGGCAGCACCTACCGCGCCTACCGCCCGCGCTACGGTTACTACTGCGGCAGCGACAGCTCGATCGGCTACGGCACCATCCTCAGCAAGCGCCGCGGCGCCAATGGCTACGCCTCGCTGAGCTACGACTTCGACAACGGCCAGCAGTGGTTCGCCGATGTGCAGCTGGGCTACCACACGATGTCGCTGATGCGAGACGTCACCAAGTGGGGCCGCATGGACGCCAACGGCGATGAGTCGGGCTATTTCAACAACCAGGCCACCGGCGAGATCGAGTTCTGGCAGCGCCAGTTCTCGCCCGAGGAGATGGGTGGCCTGCGCAATGCAATGGTGCGCAGCACGCAGAAGACCTTCAGCGTGACCACCGGCTTCAAGGGCAACCTGGCCGGCAACTGGGACTACGAAGCGGCCCTGAGCCATTCGCAGTACCAGTCGCGGATCAGCTGGGCACAGATCATCGCCGCCAAAGCCAATGACCTGTTCCTGGGCCCGCAGCTGGGCGTGGACGACGACGGCTTCCCGATCTACAACGCCGACCCGTCGCGTCTGTACCGGCCGCTGACTCGCGCCGAGTACGATTCGATCGCGGCGCGCACCACCTACACCCCGAAGTCGCGCACCGAGACGGCTGCGTTCACGCTGACCAATTCCGCGCTGTTCGGCCTGCCGGGCGGTGATGCCGGCTTCGCCGCGACCGTGGAAGTGGGCCAGCAGGCGTACTCGCTGAACCCCGATCCGCTGGCGACCGAGTACTACTACTACAGCTGGAAGGATTCGGACGGCAAGGGCTCGCGCAACCGCTGGGCGACCGCTGCGGAGCTGCGCATGCCGCTGCACGAGACGGTCAACCTGAGCGTGGCCGGCCGCTACGACCAGTACCGCTATTCCGGCCACACCATCGGCAAGGCGACCTGGAGCGGTGGTCTGGAATGGCGCCCGATCGACACGCTGCTGGTCCGCGGTTCATACGGCACCGCGTTCCGTGCGCCGGACCTCCACTACGTGTTCGCCGGCCCGGGCAACGACGAGACCAGCGCAGTGGACCTGTACAGCTGCCGCGCCGACGATGCCGCCGACTGTTCCGACTACGAGCACAACCTGATCCGCAGCCGCACCGGCAACCGCCAGCTCGACCCGGAAACCAGCACCTCGTGGAGTGCCGGCTTCGTCTGGTCGCCGGCGATCGGCCTGGACCTGTCGGTGGACTGGTTCGACATCGACATGCGCAAGCAGGTGCAGGACATGGACGTGCGCACGATCCTGGCCAGCGAAGCGAACTGCCGCCTCGGCAGTGCCGACATCAACTCGCCGACCTGCGTGGACGCGCTCGACCGCATCACCCGCACCAGTGATGGCCGCCTGTACGGCGTGCGTGTCGCCCCGATCAACGTCGCCCGCGAATCGACCTCCGGCATCGACATTGGCCTGCGCTACCGCCTGCAGACCGGCATCGGCGACTTCATCCTCAACGGCACCCACACCTGGGTGAAGAAGCACGATTTCCAGCGCTACCCCGGTGATCCGATCCAGGACCAGTTCGCGGTCAACAGCAACTTCGACATCCCGCGTACCAAGACCAGCCTGAGCGTGACCTGGGAGAAGGACGCGTGGTCGGCCACGGTCTATGGTTCGCGCCTGGGCAAGCTGCCGACCTCGGACAGCTACGACCAGGTATTCAAGTGGGACAGCGGTGACAGCCCGTACATCAAGGCAACCTACCGCTACAACGCGTCGCTGCAGTACCGCTTCGACGACCACTCGCGCCTGTCGCTGTCGGTGGTCAACGTGTTCAACAAGATGCCGCCGAAGGACGCCACGTACACCGCGTATCCGTACTACGACGTGTCCTGGTTCGACAGCGTCGGCCGCACCATCAACCTGCAGTACACCCACAAGTTCGGTGGCAGCGCGCTGTAAGGCACGCCGCATTGCAGAACGTGGACGACAGGGCCCGCCATTGGCGGGCCTTGTTGTTTGGGAACCTGGCTCTGGTAGATGCCCACCTTGGTGGGCACTGATCTGCCACGCGCCCACCAAGGTGGGCGACTACCAGAGCGGGCCACGCGGGTTTTCCACACCGCGCGTGGAAAGCGATGGGAACTTGGTGTGGACAAGTGGCCGCGAGGCTTGCAGTGCGGGCGTTTCCGGACGTGGTGATTTTTTGTCCATGCCCTTCGATTGTTTTCCACACCGGACGTGGAGAGCGATGGGAACTTGGTGTGGACAAGTGGGCGCGAGCATTGCAGCGCAGGCGTTTCGAAACGTGGTGAAATTCTGTCCACGGTCCGACTGCACTGATCGGGGTCGGAGCCCTTTCCCGTGGAAAGGGATCCGCCCCCACGGTTTTCCACATCCGACGTGGAAAGCGATGGGAGTTTGCTGTGGACAAGTGCCGGCAAACGTCGCACCGCAAGCGTTTCGCAGCCTGGTGCTTTTTTGTCCATCACCAGAAACGCGAACGCCCCGCACAAGGCGGGGCGTCCCGGGGTCGATCCGTTGCTGCTGGATCAGACGTTGAAGCGGAAGTGCAGCACGTCGCCTTCCTGCACGCGGTATTCCTTTCCTTCCAGGCGCAGGCGACCGGCTTCCTTGGCGCCGGCTTCGCCCTTGTACTTGATGAAGTCGTCATACGCGATGGTTTCGGCGCGGATGAAGCCCTTCTCGAAGTCGGTGTGGATGACCGCGGCGGCCTGCGGGGCGGTGGCGCCCTTGCGCACGGTCCACGCACGGACTTCCTTCACGCCGGCGGTGAAGTAGGTCTGCAGGCCGAGCAGGCTGTAGGCCGCGTTGATCACGCGGTTCAGGCCCGGCTCGCTCAGGCCCAGATCGGCCAGGAAGGTATCGCGGTCTTCGTCATCGAGCTGGGACAGCTCCTCTTCGATCGCGGCCGACACCGGCACCACCTGCGCGCCTTCGGCGGCAGCATGCGCACGCACGGCTTCCAGGTGCGGGTTGTTGTCGAAACCGTCTTCCAGCACGTTGGCGATGTACATCACCGGCTTCAGGGTCAGCAGGAACAGATCGCGCACCAGCGCCTTCTCTTCCTCATCCAGGCCCACCGAACGGCCGGACTTGCCGTCGGACAACGCAGCCTGCAGCTTGGCCAGCACCGGCTTGCGCGCCGCGGCGTCCTTGTCACCCCCCTTGGCCGCACGCTCGGCACGGTTCAGCGCCTTCTCGACGCTGTCCAGGTCGGCCAGCGCCAGCTCGGTATCGATGGTTTCGATGTCCGAGATCGGGTCGACCTTGTTGTTGACGTGGATGACGTCGGCGTTCTCGAAGCAGCGCACCACGTGGGTGATCGCATCGACTTCGCGGATGTGCGCCAGGAACTTGTTGCCCAGGCCTTCACCGCTGGCGGCACCGGCCACCAGGCCGGCGATGTCGACGAATTCGACTGCGGTCGGGATGACCTTCTGTGGGTTGATGATCGCTGCCAGCTCGTTCAGGCGCGGATCCGGCACCGGCACGATGCCGACGTTCGGTTCGATGGTGCAGAACGGGAAGTTCGCCGCGGCGATACCCGCCTTGGTCAGCGCATTGAACAGGGTCGACTTGCCGACGTTGGGCAGGCCGACGATGCCGCATTTGATACCCATGGGTTGAATCCGGGTTTGAGTGTAAGTGGATGATTCGGGATTCAAGGCTCGCCTGCGGGCATGCCTTCAATCCCCAATCGTCCTTCCAGTAGCCCGCGCTAGAACGCGGCGTACAACCTGTGACGTTCTGCGTACGCTTTCAGCAGTTCTTCAAGCTGGCCCTCGTCGACCAGTGCATAGAATCGCCCATCCAGCGCATCAAGTGCTGTTTCGACTTCATCGTCGAGCCACCCGTCAGCACGATAGATCTGCAGGCGTCTTTGCGCATGATGATCTTCCATGGCCTCATTGCCAAACAGTAGCTGCTGGGCAGCGAGCACGATGTCTCGCACGCCAAGCTGCTGCATCTCCCCAAGCCCTGCAAGCGCTTCAGCAATGTAAGCGCCAGCAGAATTGAGGAAATAGGCATCAAGCCCTCCACGATAGACATCATTGATGAGCGCGTTGATCGCAAAGTAACGCTGATCCTGCACTGACAATCCGGCAAATCCACAACCGTTCCCGTGGACCTGTTCGATCAACCAATGCCAATGCCGCCCCTCTGCGGATTCTCCGAAGCGCTTCCGCTCTTCGCGAATCTCCCGATCCCGCGTTCTCGCCATTTCCATGCTTTGCCGCGTTCCATTCCGGCACGGCATGCAGAGCCCATTGTTCCGGGCCGCCGTCGCCAGCAGGATCATGGCGCCACACACGGTGCAGGGAGTACGCGGGTCGGTCATGGTCAGCGCGGGGTGTGCAGCCGCTTCATCGCTTCGCTGAAATCGCCCTGCACCGCCAGCGGCAGCACGTCGATCGCATCATCGATGGCGCGCGAAATCAGTACTTCATCGTCCTTGGAAGGGCGTCCCAGCACCCAACCCACCACGCGGTCCTTATGGCCGGGATGGCCGATACCCACGCGCAGGCGATGGAACTTGCCGTGGCCGAGCAGGCGGATGGTGTCGCGCAGGCCGTTCTGGCCACCGTGGCCACCGTCGAACTTCAGCCGCGCCACGCCGGGCGCCAGGTCCAGTTCGTCGTGGGCCAGCAGGGTTTCTTCCGGCTCGATCTTCCAGAACCGCTGTGCGGCGGTGACCGACTTGCCGCTGAGGTTCATGAAGGTGGCGGGCTTGAGCAGCCACACCGTCTGCCCGGCGATCTCGACCTTGGCGGTCTCACCGAACAGCTTGCTGTCCACATTCCATCGTGCACCGGCTTTTTCCGCCAGGGCCTCAACGAAATGAAACCCGGCATTGTGCCGGGTCCGGGCGTGTTCCGATCCGGGGTTGCCCAGACCGACGATCAGTCGCAGTCCTGCCATGGTTCCTTCCAATACGGTGCCTGCCCGGAGGCAGGCACCGTAGCGGTATTACTCGGCGGCAGCCGCTTCTTCGTCAGCCGCGTCGGCCTTGCCGGCCTTGGCGGTGACGATGGCGTCGTCGTGGTCCTTGCCCAGCGCCAGGGCCGGGATTTCCACGCCCTTCGGCAGCTTGATGTTGGACAGGTACACCACGTCACCGGCCTTCAGCTCTCCCAGGTCGACTTCGATCGACTCCGGCAGGTCCTTCGGCAGGCAGGTGATGGTCACTTCCTTCAGTTCGTGGGTGACCACGACGTCGGCAGCCTTGCCGGCCGGCGAGGTGTCTTCGTTGATGAAGTGCAGCGGGACCGAAGCGGTCAGGGCTTCGTTCTCGTTCACGCGCTGGAAGTCCAGATGCATGATCAGCTGCTTGTACGGATGGCGCTGCATGTCACGCAGCAGGACCTTCTGCACCTGGCCGTCCAGGTTCAGGTCCAGGATCGAGGCATAGAACCACTCGTTCTGCTGGGCCAGCCAGATTTCGTTGTGGTCCAGGCTGATGGCGACCGGCTCGGCGTTGCCGCCGTACACGATGGCCGGGATCACACCAGCGTGACGCAGGCGGCGGCTCGCACCCTTACGCTGCAGTTCACGCTTGGTGACCTTGATTTCATGGGTCTTCGACATTTTCGACTACTCAGGTTGTTGCCGCGCCTTGCGGCGTGGCGGTTGAAGATGCTTCCGCGACCAGAAGCACCCGGGGTATGTCCCCGCCGTTGCCGGCAGGGACGAAAAACTCAGTCGACGTACAGCGAGCTGACCGACTCGCCGAAGGCGATGCGGCGCATCGTTTCGGCCAGCATTTCCGCCACGCTCAGCTGGCGGATCTTGCTGCACACCCGCGCGGCGTCCTTCAGCGGGATGGTGTCGGTCACCACCAGCTCGTCGAGCTGGGAATTGGTGATGTTGTCCACCGCCGGGCCCGACAGCACCGCGTGGGTGCAGTAGGCGGCGACCTTGAGCGCACCGCGCGCCTTCAGGGCAGCGGCAGCGGCGCACAGGGTGCCGGCGGTATCGACGATGTCATCGACCATCACGCAGGTCTTGCCTTCGACGTCACCGATGATGTTCATCACGGTGGAGACGTTGGCGCGCGGGCGGCGCTTGTCGATGATCGCCAGATCGGCGTCATCCAGGCGCTTGGCGACCGCACGGGCGCGGACCACGCCGCCCACGTCCGGCGACACAACGATCAGGTTCTCGGTGCCGTAGGCGCGCCAGATGTCGGCCAGCAGCAGCGGGGACGCATACACGTTGTCCACCGGAATATCGAAGAAGCCCTGGATCTGGTCGGCGTGCAGGTCGACGGTCAGCACGCGATCAGCGCCAGCGGTGCTGAACATCTTCGCCGCCAGCTTGGCGGTGATCGGCACGCGCGAGGAACGCATGCGGCGATCCTGGCGCGAGTAGCCGAAGTACGGCACCACGGCGGTCACGCTGGCCACCGATGCGCGCTTGAGCGCGTCGATCAGCACCAGCAGTTCCATCAGGTTTTCCGCGCTCGGCGCGCAGGTCGGCTGGATCACGAACACGTCCTGCTTGCGGACGTTCTCTTCGATTTCCACCTGCACTTCACCATCGGAGAAGTGCGAGACCAACGCCTTGCCCGGGCGAACCCCCAGTTCCTTGCAGATGTTCTGCGCCAGACGTTTGTTGGCGTTGCCGGAAAAGACCAGCAGGTTCGGGGACTCTTGCATCATGATTGTCTCGGGCGGGGACGAGTGGCGGGGATCCGGAGTCGGCAAGGACCCGATGGACCCTTGCTGCTGACAACACCGCGGTTGTTTCCACGTCCCGCGCAGGCGATGCGCTGGAAGGCGCGGACACAGCCGCTATTGGCAGGGGCGGTAGGATTCGAACCTACGAATGCCAGGATCAAAACCTGGTGCCTTGGGCCTCTTGGCGACGCCCCTGCATTGATAAATCAGTGTTGCTCGAGTGCATCCAGCAGTGGCGAACGCGCAACGCCCGCTGCCACCCTTGCCCGCAACTCCTTCGGCAACTTCGACCGTCCCTGCTCTGCGGCAGACTGCGATGCGAACTCGACGAAACAACCACTTCCCGAACCGGTCAGCCGCGCCGTGCCGATGTCGCTCAACGCTGCGAACGCTGCCTCGACGGCAGGCTCACGGCGGCGCAGCACCGGTTCGAACGCGTTCCCGACCAGGGTTCCGGAAGCGAAGTCCTCTATTTTCGCCACTGGGCTGTCGCGCGTCAAATCCGGGTCTGCGAACAGGGCCGGGGTGGGAACATGAACGCCCGGTTCAACCACCACATACCAGGCCGGTTCCAGCGCGATCGGCTGCAGGCGCTCGCCCACCCCTTCGGCCCAGGCATTGCGCCCGCGCACGAACACCGGCACGTCCGCCCCCAGGCGCAGGCCCAGCGCGGCAAGCGCGCCCTCGTCCAGACCGGCCCGCCACAGGCGGTTCAGCACCACCAGCACGGTGGCGGCATCGGACGAACCGCCGCCGAAGCCACCACCGGCAGATACATGCTTTTCAACGATGATGTCCGCACCTTGCGCGACATTTGCCACTTCTTTGAGCAATCGCGCGGCACGCACCGCCAGATCATCGGCCTCGGCCACGCCAGCCAGCCCCTCGCCCTGCCGGCGCACCTGGCCGTCTTCACGCAGGCGCAGGCCGATGCGGTCGCCCCAGTCCAGCAGACGGAACACGGTCTGCAGCTCGTGGTAACCGTCGGCGCGGCGGCCGGTGATGTGCAGGAACAGGTTCAGCTTGGCCGGGGCCGGCCACCAGGACCAGCCCGCGTCGTCGACTGCCCCGCTCATGGCGCGCCCTGCCCCCACTGGTCCACCAGCAGGCGTACCTTGGCGTCGCCATTGCTGGCTTCGATCCGGCGCGGCAACGCCGGGCGCCCGGCCTCGGCCGGGTACCAGTCCAGGTACTGCACCTGCCAGCCCATCTGCTGCATGCGACGCGGCCGGCCTTCACCATCGCGCTCGACCTTCTCCGGGCCAGCGGCGTCGCCGGCCACCAGGCCACGGATCCACTCCGGCAGCTGGTTGACCGGAATGTCCCAGCCGGTCGCCTCCAGCAGCAGCTGCTGGGCATCCTCGCCATCGCGCGGACCGCCGGCCAGCCCTTCCAGGCGCCCAGCTTCGGAATGGGTATCGCCGGTCAGCTTCCAGCTCTGCCGGGTCACCGGCGCGCTCAATTCGACCACGTAGCGGCGGCCGTCCTGCTTCCAGTCGATGCGGCCACTGCCGCCATCCTTGCCCTTGCTGACCGCGACCCGGCCCTGGAAGGCCCAGTCCGGCTGTGCCTGCAGCGCGGCCACGCGTGCGGCCTCGGCCTGCGCCGCTTCGGCCGAAACGATCTCGACCACCGCCGGCGCCGGGGTCTTCTGCGTGCCCACGCTGGTGCAGGCGCTGACCGCCAGGGTCGCGGCCGCCAACAGCAGCGGCCGGATCAGGAAAACACTCATGGATTGAATTTCTCGCGGGCGCGCAGCAGCGCGCGGTTTTCAGGGTCGAGCTTGGCCGCTTCCTCGAAGAAATGACGGGCCTCATCGTGCTTGCCCAGCACCCACAGCACTTCGCCAACGTGCGAAGCGATCTCCGGGTCCTTGGCCAGGGTCCAGGCCCGGCGCAGTTGCACCAGAGCCTCTTCCTTGCGGCCCAGGCGATACAGCACCCAGCCGTAGCTGTCGACGATGGCGGCGTTGTCCGGTTCGGCCACGCGGGCGCGGTCGATCAGCTCCAGTGCTTCCTGCAGGCGGCCGGTGCGATCGGCCAGGGTGTAACCCAGCGCGTTCAAAGCCGGCACGTTCTCCGGCTCCGTCACCAGGATCTTGCGCAGATCGGCCTCGGCGCGCGGGATGTCGTCGCGGCGTTCCCAGGTGAGCGCTCGGGCGTACAGCAGGCCGTTGTCATCCGGGTAAGCGGCCAGGCCGCGGGCCAGCGCATCCAGTTCACCGGCGCTGTCGTCGGCGCGCTGGCGCAGTTCGGCTTCCAGCAGGTAGGCGTCGCGGCGCACGTCGTCGTCGACCACCGCATCGGACTGGATCGCATGCACTTCGTCCAGCGCCAGCGGCAGACGCCCGGCCAGGGCCTGGGCATTGGCCGCGCGCAGGCGCGCCTCGCTCAGCTCATCGCCACCGGGCACGCTGTGGTACCACTGCACCGCCTCGGGATAACGCTTCAGGTACTCGGCGATCTTGCCCAGCAGCAGGCGCTGCGCCGGGTCCGGCTTGGCCGCCTGCCGCGACAGTTCGTTGTAGAGATTGGACAGCGCGGCCTTGTCGCCCTGCTTGGCCAGCAGCGAGGCCCGCATGCCCCAGGTCTGCACGTCCTGCGGGCCGAACGCCAGCACGCGCTCGGCGGCGGACGGCTGGCCGAGACTGTCATAGGCAATGGCCACCGCATTGCGCAGTTCCGGGTCCTGGCGGGTCTTCGGCTCCACATCGTGCAGCAGCGACAACGCCTTGCCGGTCTCGCCCGCCTGTTGCAGCTGGCTGGCACGCAGCAGCGCCACACGTGGCTCTTCCGGGAAGCGCTTGACCACTTCATCGATCATGCGCCGGGCCAGCTCGGGCTTTTCCATGCGCAGGGCAAGGCGGCCAAACTCCTGCCAGGCTTCGATCTTCGGCGGAATGGCATTGGCGTCGACCAGCTCACCCAGCACCTGCGCGGGCACCGCTGGATCACGGCCGCCACCGATCAGTGCGGCCAGGGCGAACTTCCAGCCGCGCTCGTCGGGGTCGGCCAGCAGGCCCTGCAGTTCGGTGCGGGCAGCCTTCACATCGCCCTGGCGCATGGCCAGCGCACCGGCCGCACTGCGCATGGTCAACGAACGCGGGGCGCGCTGCTGCCACAGGGCCAGGCCCTTGGCGGCGCTGGCATCATCGTTGGCGAGCATGGAAATGCGGGTCGCGCGCTCGGCCAGGCCGGCGTCGCCGTCGGTCTGCTGGGCCGCCTGCAGGTACCAGCGCGCGGCCTCGGCCAGCTTGCCGGCCTGCAGGGCAAATTCCCCGGCCATCACCGGTTCCAGCGCCAGTTGCTCAGTGGCCGCGGCCCGCACGGGGGCCTTGGCCGGCACCGCTGCCAGGGCCTGGCTGCAGGCCAGGGACAGCAGCAGAACACTGGGGATGCGAATCAATGCGGGCATCGTCGGCATCGGGGCCTTAAAATGTCGTCCAATGGCCAGCAGCTTATCGCAAGCAACTGAACAATGACCCTGTGGGTGCTCGGACTGAATCACCAGACCGCACCGGTGGAGCTGCGCGAACGCGCGGCCTTCGCCGGTGAGGCGTTGCCGCGCGCGCTCGGTTCGCTGCGCGATACCCCGCAGATCGCCGAGGCGGTGCTGCTGTCCACCTGCAACCGCACCGAGCTGTACGCCGTGGCCGATTCGGCACAGGCGCTGGACCAGTGGCTGCACACCCAGGCCGGCGACCTGCAGGGCTACCTGTACCAGCACGCCGACGCCGAGGCCGTGCGCCACCTGTTCCGGGTCGCCACCGGGCTGGACTCGATGGTGCTGGGTGAACCGCAGATCCTCGGCCAGGTGAAGGATGCCTGGTCGACCGCGCGCGACCATGGCCTGCTCGGCCAACGCCTGGACCGCCTGTTCCAGCAGACCTTCTCGGTGGCCAAGCGTGCGCGCACCGATACCCAGGTCGGCGCCAACCCGGTATCGGTGGCGTCGGCGGCGGTGCGCCTGGCGCAGAACGCGTTCGCGCGGCTGGACGATTCCACCGTACTGCTGGTCGGTGCCGGCGAGACCATCGAACTGGCTGCACGGCACCTGAGCGAAGGCAAGGTACGCCGGCTGCTGATCGCCAACCGCACCCTCGCCCACGCGCAGGAACTGGCCAGCCGACATGGTGGCGTGGCGCTGCCGCTGACCGAACTGGACCGCCACCTGGGTGAGGCCGACGTGGTGTTCTCGGCCACCGCTGCGCGCGAACCGGTGATCCATCGCGAAATGGTGGCCAAGGCCCTGCGCGCGCGCCGGCACAAGCCGATGCTGCTGTTCGACCTGGCCGTACCGCGCGACATCGAGGCCGAGGTCGGCACGCTCAACGATGCCTTCCTCTACACCGTAGACGATCTCGAACGCGCGGTGGAAGACAACCGCCGTGGCCGCCGCGAGGCCGCCGCCGAAGCCGAGGCGATCATCGACCTGCAGGTGTCGCGCTTCGTCGAGACCCAGCAGGCCAGCGCCCATCAGGCGCCGCTGCGGCAGCTGCGCGCGTTCGGCGAAGCCACCCGTGCCGAGCTGCTGGAGCGCGCACGCCAGCAACTGGCCAACGGCAAGCCGGCCGACGAAGTGCTGGAGCTGCTTGCCCACGGCCTGACCAACCGCCTGCTGCATCCGCCGACCGCCGCCCTGCGTGCGGCCGCGCTGAGTGGCGATGCCGACCTGACCCGCGCCGCCGAGCGCCTGTTCCCGGCCACGCCGGGTTACCGCCACCCACCCGTGAGACCCGATGACGCCGACCCTGCGCCGTAAGCTGGAAGCGCTGGCCGAGCGCCGCGAAGAACTGGAACGCCTGCTCGCCGAACCCGATGTGGTCGCCGACAACACTCGTTTCCGCGACCTTTCGCGCGAATTCGCCCAACTTGAACCGATCGCCATCGCCCTGGCCGATGAAGCCCGTGCCAAGGCCGATCTGGCCGCCGCCGAAGGCATGCGCGCCGACCCGGACCTGCGCGAGCTGGCCGATGAGGAAATCGCTGCTGCACAGGCGCGCCTGCAGGAACTGGAGCAGGAGCTGGCGCTGCTGCTGGTGCCGCGCGACCCGCGTGACGAAGGCAACCTGTTCCTGGAAGTGCGCGCGGGTACCGGCGGCGACGAGGCCGCGATCTTTGCCGGCGACCTGTTCCGCATGTACGCCCGCTACGCCGAGCGCCAGGGCTGGAAGGTCGAGATCGAATCGGACAGCCCGGGCGAGCATGGCGGCTACAAGGAAGTGGTGGCGCGCGTGGTCGGGCGTGGCGCGTTCTCGCGCCTGAAGTTCGAATCGGGCACGCACCGCGTGCAGCGCGTGCCGGCCACCGAATCGCAGGGCCGCATCCATACCTCGGCGGCCACCGTGGCGATCATTCCCGAGGCCGATGAGGTCGATGACATCGTCATCAACCCGGCCGACCTGAAGGTGGATACGTTCCGTTCGTCCGGTGCCGGCGGCCAGCACGTCAACAAGACCGAATCGGCCATCCGCATCACCCACGTGCCGACCGGCGTGGTGGTGGAATGCCAGACCGAGCGCAGCCAGCACGCCAACCGCGACAAGGCGATGAAGCGCCTGAAGGCACAGCTGCTCGATGCCGAGCGCCAGCGCCAGGACGCGGCGCAGGCCGAATCGCGGCGCCTGCAGGTGGGCAGCGGTGACCGCAGCCAGCGCATCCGCACCTACAACTTCCCGCAGGGCCGGATCACCGACCACCGCGTGGAAGGCCTGACCCTGTACGACCTGCCCAACGTGCTGGCCGGCGACCTCGACCCGCTGCTGCAGCGGCTCAGCCACGAGCACCAGGTCGACGCCCTGGCCCAGTTGTCGGCGGGCTGAGTCGCATGTCGGCCTGGCAGCAGCGGCAGCACCTGCAACAGGCGATTGCACGCCAGCCGGGCGACTTCGTCGCCTGGGTGATGCTGGCGGACCTGGAACTGGAAGCCGGCGACATCGCCGCCGGCGAGCAGGCCGCGCGCCGTGCACTGCAGCTGCGCCCGAACCACCCTGAAGCGCTGGCGCGGCTGGGCCGCGTGGCCTGGATGGCCGGCGCGCATGCCGATGCGGCGAAACTGCTCGGCCAGGCCTCGGCGTTGGCCCCGCAGCACCCGGGCATTGCCCTGTGGCTGGGCCATGCGCTGGAAGATGCCGATGATGCCGAAGGCGCGGCGGCAGCCTATCGCCGTGCGCATGCACTGATGCCGGGCGAACCCTATATCGCCGCCCAGCGCCTGGCCTGGCAGCGTCGCCTGTGCGACTGGCAGGACGTGGACGCGCTGGCGGCACAGGTACGTGGTGCACTTGCCTCTGGGCAGGGCGTGGTCGAACCGTTCGCGTTCCTCAGCGAAGATGCCAGCGCAGCCGAGCAGTTGGCCTGCGCGCGTGCCCGTGCATCCGCCGTTGCCACTTCAGTGCGGCCGTTGCCGCCAGTGAAGGTGCGTTCCCAGGGCCCGCTGCGGGTCGGCTTCCTTTCCAATGGTTTCGGCGCCCATCCCACCGGATTGTTGACCGTGGCCCTGTTCGAGCAGTTGCGTCGTGACCCGGCGTTGCAGCTGCACCTGTTCGCGTTGAACCACGATGACGGCAGCCGCATCCGCCAGCGCCTGCAGGTGGCCACGCAGCTGCATGATGTGGCCGCGCTGCGCCATGCAGACACTGCTGCACGCATCCGCGCACAGGGCATCGACCTGCTGTTCGACCTGCGCGGCTGGGGCGGCGGCGGTACGCCGGAAGTGCTGGCGATGCGCCCTGCCCCGCTGCAGTTGAACTGGCTGGCCTATCCCGGCACGTCCGGTGCGCCGTGGATGGATGCGGTGATCGGCGACAGCTTCGTTCTGCCGCCGTCACTGGAACCCCACTACAGCGAGCGCGTACTGCGCCTGCCGCGTGCGTTCCAGCCCTCGGACAACACCCGCTTGCTCGAACCGGCACCGTCCCGGGCCGAGTGCGGCCTGCCCGAACAGGGCGTGGTGTTCTGCTGCTTCAACAACAGCTACAAGCTCAATCCACGCAGCATGGGCCGCGCCTTCGCGGTGCTGCAGGCGGTGCCCGGCAGCGTGCTGTGGCTGCTGTCCGGTCCCGGCCAGGCCGACGGCCGCCTGCGCACCGCCGCGCAGGCTGCCGGCCTGGACCCGGCCCGCCTGGTGTTCATGGCCAAGCTGCCACATCCGCAGTACCTGGCTCGCTATCCGCTGGCCGACCTGTTCCTCGACACGCATCCGTACAACGCACACACCACCGCCTCCGATGCGCTGTGGGCCGGCTGCCCGGTACTGACCTGCCCGGGCGACACCTTCGCCGCGCGCGTGGCCGGCAGCCTCAATCACCATCTGGGGCTGGCACGGATGAATGTCGCCGACGATGCGGCATTCATCGCCACCGCTAGCGTGCTGGGCAACGACCCGGCAGCACTGGCAGCGTTGCACGCCGAGCTGGCGCAGGCACGCGAGCGCAGTGGATTGTTCGACATGGCCAGCTTCGCCCGCGACCTGTCGGCGCTGCTGCAGCGACTGGCCGGCGAGCATGGCTGGCAGGGCCTCGACATCGCCTGAGCGATCCCTGCGCTACGCTCGGGCTCCCTCCCCGCGTGGTGTGATGATGGCCAAGCTCAAGCGCAAGGACTACGACGAATTGCTGCTGCCGCTGCAGCTGGAACTGACCGCGATGGCGCGCTGGGTGCAGCACAGCGGGCAACGCCTGCTGGTGCTGTTCGAAGGCCGAGATACCGCAGGCAAAGGCGGCGCGATCCAGGCCATCAGCCAGCACCTCAACCCGCGTCAATGCCGGGTGGTGGCACTGCCCAAGCCGACCGACCGCGAAGCCACGCAGTGGTATTTCCAGCGCTACGCCTCGCACCTTCCGGCCGCCGGCGAGATCGTGCTGATGGACCGCAGCTGGTACAACCGTGCCGGCGTGGAGCGGGTGATGGGCTACTGCAGCGAAACCGAGTACCAGCAGTTCCTGCATCAGGCGCCGGTATTCGAGCAACTGCTGGTGGACGACGGCATCCTGCTGTTCAAGTACTGGCTGTGCGTGGATCAGGAACAGCAGGAAAAACGCTTCGCCGAGCGCCACCTCGATCCGCTGAAGGGCTGGAAGCTCTCCCCGGTGGACCTGAAATCCCGCAGCAAGTACAGCGCCTACACCGAGGCCCGCGAGGCGATGCTGCGCGCGACGCATCGCGAGGCGGCACCGTGGACGCTGGTGGATTTCAACGACCAGCGGCTGGGTCGGCTGACGCTGGTGCGCAACCTGCTGGACCGGTTGCCGGACACGCGGGTGGATGCACCGTTGCCGGAGCTGCCGAAGCTGAAGGGCAAGCTGCATCGCGAGCACTACGATGTACTGAAGCCGATCGAGGACTTCCCGGTCGAAGATTAGGGTGGGTCGGCAGGGCCTGCGGCCCTGCACCTGCTCAACGCAACGGCAACAGCAACAGCGGCTATCCGCGGGATGGCGGGGCGGTGTGGGTGGGCAGGACACGCCGTAGACCCGTCCATGGGGGCTCGCTGGCGC